>NZ_BAWZ01000002.1:0-197300 GCF_000698105.1 Geomicrobium sp. JCM 19037
CCCGAGGCTCACCACCTGGCACAAGCATGTGATGGCCGGTCACGTATGTGACAATCCAGCCTCAAACCGGGCACTTTCGGCACGCAACTGTCACAAATCGTAATATTTGTGACAGTTGACACCATTTATGTGCGCATTCACGTTTAAAATCATCATTTTTCTTTCTCAAATGTCACTTAAATGAATATATGGGGCACTTGGACTTTTTTCCACACACCGTAGCCAGAAGGCAGCACCGAACCGATGTTGAACTTATGCTCTGGAGTACAAGCATCCTCCTGCAGTGGAAAGCAACAATAAACTGTGCAATTAGGAAAATGTTAAGTTCATCCTATATAGAATGCGAAAGATGCTGAGCACGTGCCTTACACGTACTCAGCATCTATAGAAATTGCGAGTTTTTAATCATCTGTGCGCGAAGAAGATTTGGATGCTCGTTTGTTTCGCTGTTCCTTCTCCTCACGATTTACTTCATCAAGTGGTACGGGGTCTTCGAATTTATTGTCTTCCACATTATTGCGTTTTTGGGGAGGTTTTCGCTGGAATTGTATCGGATCGTTTTCTTTGCGATTCTTCATGAGAAATCACCTCTTAGAGGCACATTTCCACAATATAGCTGAGGTTAAACGTTAGGCTGTTTACTACGAGATGATGTGTCCCACGCCAGTAACTTTCTCGGTGCTGTTTATATGCATATTAATGGAGGTTCCGATGACGTTTAAATCACGGGTGAATTACCCATATGTTATTACTGTACACTTCGGGCTTTTTTTTATTGTTGGGCGGAGCTGCACTTCATTTATATACTAATTTTACGGTTTGGGGAACGGTTATATTTGTTCTTCTTTTTTCCTCGGTTCTGCTCATCGTGATGTTAATCTGGGCAACGCGCTATGATTTTCATGAGCAATATTTAGAGATTCGAGCAGGTTTAATTAAGATTAGGGTTGTATACGATGATGTTTATATGGTTCAACGGTTCAATGGTTTGGGATTGTTTTCTGGCGAGTTTAAGTTACATCTAGCTGGCGATGGCATTGAAATGTTCATAAGGAATGGATCGTTTGGAAATGTTAGGGTTTCCCCTCGAGACGAACAGAGTTTTATCAGTGAGCTACGTGAGCGAGCTCGTCATGCAGCTTTTGAAATAGAGGAATTGTAATACTTGATCGGCGTAGCGGGATAAGTACGGCTCGAGCTTAGAATGGCAGTGATGTCTGAGTTGATAGGATTGCTCGTTTTTCGGTCTTATGCGAGAGGAACTTCGCTGAAGAGCTTGGTCCTCCTCAAAAATAAAGAGTTCACTGAAAAATGCTGTCTCACTTTCTAAGTTACTCGTTAACACATTTCAGGGGGTGCGATCCGTGTGGGGATTTCAACAATATGGAGCGTTGAAATCATAAATTATCCCATCATAGAACCGTCTATGTGGGAATATGGCCTTTCTAAGTGGGGATTCCTGCTAAAAAGCGTTCCTCAATGAAGAAAATCCCTCATAGACAGGGTCTACGTGGGATTTTCCATTGATAGCAAACGAAACAAAGGTTTATGTTTTTCAATTTCCCTTTCTCAGTGCCTTCCATCACCTAGGATCGGTACTGATCAAGGCGTAGGGCGAAAATTCCACCATAGAAACTGAAAATCCTACCATAACAGGAAGCCATTCATAGGAGTCTCGGAGTTGAAGTGCGAGTTCACTGAAAAAAGTGCCTCACTTTCTTGCGCTACTCGGTAAAACCAATCATCTGATCTAGCCAATTAGAAGTTTTTAATCTCCCTTTTTTAGCGGCCTCATAAAAAACAGGAGGGGATAATTCCCCTCCTACGAGTCTTCGGATGTGTCTTCTTCTGTGAAGATGATCTCGAGTTTGCGGTAACGGAACTCGTCGCGTTTGATGACGCGGATGTCGAGGTCGTCGGTTCGCCAACGCTCTCCTTCTTGAATGCTTGGGTTTTTGGCAAAGAGCCAACCACCAATCGTGTCAAATTCATCTTCATCAATCTTCGTCGAATGAATTCATTCACATCATCGATGAGGCGATGCCGTCGACAAGCATATGGTTGTCGGCGATCTGTTCGATTTCTGGAATTTCTTCTTCATCAAACTCATCGCGTATATCTCCAACGATTTCTTCGAGAATGTCCTCAATTGTAATCATGCCCGCTGTTCCGCCGTACTCGTCAATGAGTATCGCAAGGTGCGCCCCTTCAGACTGCATCTTCTTAAGCAATCGCTTGATCGGTGTTTGATCGGATACGGTGAGCACTGGGCGAACGATTTCATTTATATCGACCTGCTCATCTTCAACGTTCAAGAGCAGGAACTGTTTCGTATTTATAAAGCCGATGACTTCATCTTTGCTTTCACGAATGATCGGGAATCGTGTGAAACGACTCTCTTGAATGACCGCCATCGATTCAGCGAAAGAATCATGAAGGGAAAGGCACGTCATATCTGTTCTTGGTACCATAATCTCATGGGCTTTGCGCTCATCAAAGGCAAAGATGTTACTCACATAACCAAACTCAGATTGATTGATCTCTCCGTGCTTCAAACTCTCTGTGAGAATGATCTGCAGTTCTTCCTCTGAATGGGCTTCCTCTCGCTCCGCTGCGGCTGAATGCCGAACAAGCGGACGAATCGGTTAGCAACACCGTTAAGGACGAAAATAATCGGGAAAGCCAATTTGTAAAACAATCGAAGCGGTCGTAAAATAAAGAATCCAATCGCTTCAGGTTTCTGGATCGCGGCCGTTTTAGGTGCAAGTTCACCAAAAACGACGTGTAGGAATGTGACGATCGCAAAGGCAAAAATAAAGGACGTTGGTGTGATGAGTGTGTCAGGAATGCCGACGGCTTCAAAAATCGGGTGCATAAACCGTTCGACAACCGGTTCACCGAGCCACCCAAGACCAAGAGCAGTAATCGTAATTCCTAACTGACAAGCCGCCAAATACCCGTCTAACTTGTCTACCGTATCTTTCATAAGTGTTGCTGGAACATTACCTTCTTCGATCATTTGATTCAGACGACTGTTACGGATCCTAACGATGGAAAACTCAGATGCTACGAAAAATGCGGTAGCGATAAGCAATAGGAAAAACAGTGTCATACTAACACCGGTACTCAATGAAACATTCTCCTCTGTTTACAGTATGTTGTTATAGATGTTGAATAATGAACCTCGATATGATGAACGATTATTGGCCTCTGAAAACAGGAACATCACCCCTGTAATCGAGTGCAACTCATTATTCTAGATCTTCACTCACCTGCCTCAAAGGAAATATTACGAATTATTATAGCATGAATCCATCGAAAGAGGGATATATGTTTTTCGTTATCGAATGAATTCAATGAACAATCTGACTTTCGGTAAAAAGCACCTAGAGTTTAAAATGTTACAACTCGAGGTGCTCTTGAAGAGACTCGGATACTTCAGCAATTTGTTCATCGCTGACGAGCAAATAGTAAATGGAATCAATGTAAGTGGCTGTACCTGTAAGGGTTTGTTGTTCAATTTGATGTCTTGCTGATTGGTAGGCAAAAAGATCGGTCATTTCTTGAAAGGTTAGGTTCGTCTCTACGTTTGTGCCAATTGCTGAAAGAATTTGGTCCATTCTCGTAACCGAAGAGATGCGGGCACCTTCTTGTAAAACCCCTTCGATCACTTGTCGTTGACGAATGTTTCGGCCGTGATCGCCTTGGGGGTCTTCATACCGCATTCGGACATATGCGAGCGCAGCTTCTCCGTCAAGCTCAACCGGTCCCTCAATAAAATCAAATCCGTCATACTCAAAATTAAACGCATTATTAACGGTCACACCACCTACGGCATCAACCATTTCTTGAAATCCGTCCATGTTGATTGTGACGACATAATCAATGGGGATGTCCAGCAGGTTCTCAACCGTATCCATCGCCATCTTTGCACCGCCAAAGGCGTACGCATGATTGATTTTATCTTCAACGTTACGACCAATAATTTCCGTTCGCGTGTCCCGGGGGATGCTCACCATCTGTATCGAGTCCTTCGTTTGATTCACCGTTGCGACAATCATCGTATCTGTTCGCCCAGACGTTTCCTCTTCTGCATCCAATCCGAGTAAAAGAAACGATATCGGGTCACGCTCATCCACGTCTGCAGGCTTTGGTCGGTATAATGATTGCGATTCACGTTCTACAGGTTCATAGATGTCGTCTGCTGTAGACGAGAGGGATGAGTACACATATAGGAAAAGTGCACCTCCTGCAACAAGTAGAATTGCCAGAGCTATACTAACGATCCACCAAATTCTCTTCAAATGGGTACCCCCCTCACAGTACTTCTATGTCACATATTTATGGTCCAATCATTATTTTAGACCGACGACTGTTTTCTAATACCTAATTCCGTAGCAATGAGTTCGTAGGAACGAATGCGATCAGCGATATGATGAAGTGGGGTATGAATCATCACTTCATTCACGCCAAGCCGTTGAATATGACGAGCGACTTCTTCAGGGTTGCCGACGATCGTTTTCTTTTTAAACGTATCGAACTTCGCTTTTTCATCGGCGGTAAGTTGCCGATCGACCTGAGCAGGAATGCCGTCGCTTCCGTTGCCAACATTCGACTGTTCCTGCCAAACGAACAATGTTTTTGCGAGTCGTTCTGCTTCTTCAGTCGTTTGTGCGCAAATGGCGCCAACCGTCATTAAAGCTTGTGAAGAATCCTCCGGATTTCTAGGCGCATACGTACGATAATAGTCTTCGATGACGGGCAAACCATCGGTATCACTCATCCATTGGCCAAACGCGTACGATGTTCCTTTCGTTGCGGCCATCTGTGCACTTTTTGCACTCGTACCTAAGATCCATGCTTCTGGCTTTACAGGTGGAATCGGGGAGGCGGTGACCGATTCAGCGGTTAGATCTATAAAGGATAACAGTTCATCAATGAGTTCTGGCATGCGATACACTTGTTGTAAGAAGTTGTCATTTAGCGCATTCGTCACTTCGGCAGACCCACCCGGTGCACGGCCGATGCCTAAGTCAATGCGGCCGGGAAACAATGTCGCTAACGTATGGTGAAGTTCAGCAACTTTAAACGGCTTGTAGTGAGGGAGAAGGATTGCCCCTGTTCCGAGTCGAATCGTAGACGTAGCGGCACCAATATAGGCGAGCAACACTTCAGGTGCAGATGCAGCAAGGCCATTAAGGTCGTGGTGTTCGGTCACCCAATAACGCGTATAGCCAAGCTTCTCTCCGGCGACGGCCAAGTCTTTAGAATCTGAAAAAGCATCTGCCGCTGTTTTCCCACTCGCCAACGGTGAACTATCAAGAATGCTAAGCTTCATTCGGGTCGCCTTCTTTCAATTCTAGGGAGTAGAGAGCCGTTTGGTTTTGCTCGTAAAGGTTCGTTAACGAAGTTGAGTAGCGGACAATGGTACCGTAAAAAGCAATATCATCCTCAGGTACTCGGACGTGAAACGCCCCTTGATACAATAAAACAGCTGTATCGTGATACATCTCGGACGTCACTTCAAAATCTATAGAAACTTTCTGCAAGCCGTCCACAGATTCCTGCTTATACTGAACGACCTGAATCGGCGTATTATCCAAATAAATGTGCGTAGCCATGTTTGTGCCTCCTAACAGTAGTATGCCCCAACCTTATCAAAGGGAGTGCTGGAAAGTGAACTGGAATGCTTTAGAAACTTATGTGAATCGATTCGTGCATGAAGAACGGATTCCTTCGGCCTCGATTGCTGTGATGAAAGACGGAGACCTCATCTATACAGGCGGGTTCGGCAAAGCGTGTCCGAATGAACATACCCTTTACGGTACCGCCTCAATTACAAAATCATTCGTAGCAGCGGCTGTAATTAGGTTACATGAAGAGGGGAGGTTGTGTGTGCATGACCGGTTCAGGATTATTGTCCCGAGTTCTTTGATCGGGAGGTGACGATTGAACAGTTGCTTACGCACAGTACGGGGGTTCCGCCTCTCGAACGTCGAGTAGATTTGCAAGGGTTTGATGAGCATTTGCAGTATTTACGTGACGGGTCGTTCTCGCGTCTCGGTGCGCCGGGGGAATATATGAGTTATTGCAATGACACGTTTTTACTTCTCGGAGCGATTGTCGAAAAAGCAACCAATATGTCGTATTTTAGATGTATTGAGGAATTCTTTTTTAAACCTTTAGGGATGGATCGATCAACCTTTCATGTAGAAAAACTGAAAGAGATGACAAATGTGTCAACGCCTTACGTACAGGATGCAGGGGAAGTTGCCGTAACGGGTTGGCCCGAGCTCGGCAATTATGCGGTCGGTGGTGGCATTCGGTCGACGACATACGACGTCGTTCAATTTGTGAATGAGCTCGCGCGAAATGAGGAGCGTTACGGAGGGATGTGGGCGCCGCGATTTTCACTGGATCGCTATTCGCAGTATGGGTATGGACTCGTCGTTACCCCGGATTATGATGGGCGAACGGTCGTCGGGCATGGTGGCAGTCAGCTGGGGTTTCGTCGCAGTTTATGTTCGTGCCCGAGGAGAAGCTTTCTCTCGTTGTGTTGACGAACCTTGCCGATGTGGATGTCGGGAGGTTGGCAACGCCGGTATTGCATACTGCGTTCGGTTTGCCTTTGGACAAACCGGTAAATGAGGAGCCACGTATGGAGATTTCGAGACCGACATTGGAACGGCTCGTTGGCGCGTATCGGACAGAGGAAAGCGCGGGTATGATTCATATTTGGACAGAAGGTAATCAGGTTGTTGCTCAGGTGAACGGCGAACGAGAAGAGCTTCGCGCAAGTGGAGAAACGACACTTGTCATCGTGCGCAGCGGCAAACCGTTGAATTTCTTTGTGCATCGAACGGAGAACCGGGCGTGGGCGGTGCGGCTCGGGATGAGAATGTACGTGCGGGCGTGAGTGGAGAGGAACCGAAAAAGCGACGGTGTTAGGTCACTCAGATCGTAAAAAAACCAGGCGCATCGGTATTCGACCGATGCGTCACAGCTAATAATTTATTGAAAAAGTTTAAGCAACCGATCCTAGCGGGTAAAGCTCACGAAATTGAACTAAACAAGTTCACTAATAGGATCTACATTGCTTTTGGCCGATCGTTGTTCATCACTGTAAGGGTTACGGGTAAAGCGGAAAGTTTGTTCGAAGGGGTACACCTGGAGCAAGGCGTGATCCAACCTCTCACTCTTTTAAGTGATCATTCAACGCTCAATCCAGGCGCTTCTTGCCTTCAACGGCCACGTAAAGGAAAGTATTGAAACAATAAAAGTTTGTCAGCTTCATAAAACTCTCTACTATTATGCAAAAAGTGCTCACTTTATTTTGCGGTTCCTCCAGGCTTTTCTAAGGTATGAGTACAAGCAAATCCACAAGAAGTGTGTTCGGTACAAAATGAATTAGACGCTGTTAAGCTGTTGTAAGTAATAAGTATCAAAATACTTTCGTCTGAAAAAAGGTTTTTTGGTTAAATTGCCATCTTTTCGGTTATACCATTCATATTGATGTATATACTTTTGAATATACAAATTTCGTATGAGGTGATATAATCATGGAAAATCAAGGAAATGAAAGAGATGACTCTGTACAAGGGAGGAAAAAATCGATGACGACAAAGATGCATCCGTATGGTGGAAGTCATGCACTCACGGTTCCCGCTTATGTGAAAAAAGCGCTTAATATTGATGAGAGTACAGAATTGGAAATTGAATTAAAAGATGGAGGCTTTTTTGTTAAACCAATTAAGAAACAAGAATCAAATGTAGATCAAGAGTTTTTAGATTTCCTAAAGCAATCGGATGATACGTATGGTGAGGCTACAAGGAGATTAGTTGACCGATAATGAATTATGTCTCTGAAACAGAAGTGAAACGTATCAATGCATACGTCATAACAAAGTACTCACCTGGAGAAGAAATTGGAATTAAAGAATACGGCAATCTCGATTCTGCTTTAAACCGTCCTAAAACGGATGTTTTTGGGTATGAGGCTTATCCTACATTATATCTTAAATGTGCGGCACTTTTTCATTCGTTGATTAAAAACCATGCATTTCACAATGCGAATAAACGTACAGCTTTTTGGTCATTATTGCGTATGCTGCAATTGAATAATCAAACGTTAACAGCCTCTAACGAAGAGGTTGTTAACTTCATAGAAGAAATAGCAGAAAATGATGATAAAACTGTCGATATGGAAAAGCATATCCTGTATATAGCGGAGTGGATTGAGGTACATTCTAGACAAGGTGATTAATTCTGTGTAGTAGAGACTGTCTTAAATAAGTAATGCCTTTTTTCCGCTACCGTTGCACTAATTGAACGAATTTAATAACTGCCAACCTTAGTATGCCAAGGTTTTCACACCACGAGAAAAGGATCACCTCTGATTTGCACTATTAGTTGTTGCTTTCCACTACAGGTGGGGGCTTGTCACGAAGGGGTACCTCTCCTTCACAATCAAAAGTATAGATCGTAAAAACCAGGCGCATCGGTATCCGGCCGATGCGCCTGATTTACTAATCTATTGGAAAAGCTGAAGCAGCCGATCCCAAAATGAGTTGTCTTCGTCTTCAACGGGTTCGTCTTCTTCTTCAGGTAATGTGAGTGACGCCGTTTGGATGACGAATTGCACGCTGTTTACATTGCCTTTCTCTGGTGCTACGAAAGAGATGGCATCGTAATCGGATTTGTCGTACTGGGAAATCATGTCGTCGATTTCTTCTTGCATTTGATCAGGAATTTCTTCGGTGGCTTCTTGTAGTTCACCCATGCCGGCATGGATTTCTCCAATGCCGTTGCTAAGAGCAGGCACCTCTTCGGCTGTCTCGGCAATGCCGTCGTTAATTCCACTATAAGAGGAGTTCAGGTCGTTTACGCCATCGGTATATTCAACGAGACCGGAATGGAACGTACTGTACTCATTTGCGAGTGTTTCAATACCGTTTGCTAGCTCATTGAGCCCCTCAGCGCCATCAAAACTGCCAAGTTCTTGTTCGAGTTGCTCGTTTAGTTCATCAATGCCGCCTGCCATATCACGAGCGGCGCCTCCCATCTCTTCGGCTGCCGGTTGGATGGCGCTTAACCCTTCTTTGACAGCTGCGTGTGTCGCTTTTACGGTTTGCGCGGCTTCGTATTGCTCCACGAGTTTGCCGACGGTTTCAGATTCAGGGTTTTCCGCGAATAATGTTTGGAGTTCTTCTTCAGAGATATTTGCTTCTGGAATGCCGCCAATGGCGGACTCTAGTGCCTCATACGCTTGACTATGGCCGCTGCCGAGCTCATCAAGCCCATTCGCCAATGAACGCATGCCTCCAGACAGCTCGTCAAGTGCGCCAAACAGTTCATCTCCGGCGCCAAAGTCAACATCCAAATCTGCGCCACTTAAAGCTGAATTTAGTTCTTGTAAACCTTGCTGAATGTCTTGTGAGCCGCCGGCTAATTCACTACCTGCATCGGCTGTCACTTGCATGCCACTCGCATAATCAGATGAACCATCACTTAACTCAACCAATCCAGACGTGAGATCTTCGGTTCCGGTTTGCACGTCAGATAAGCCAGAGCGCAAATCGGAAATCGCTCCGGTGAGGGAGTCGAATCCTTCAGTTAGTTCGTCTGTATCCGGGGAGTCTATGGAAATGGACGCAGGTAACGCGGCAATTTCAATTCCATCAAACTCAAAATTTGAAATGTGTGCAGATAGCTCAAACTGCTCTTCTTCTTCAGGCATGACGGTGTAGGTTAACTGCTTATCTTTACCTGCATGGGCAACGGTGGCGTCGGGTGCATCAATTTGATCGACCCGCTCACTTTTGAATGGCACTGAGATTTGGACCATGTAGTTCTCAAAAAAACCACCTTCCACATCTTCTTTTTCTAATACCGAAATCGACATGCCAAATTGTCCAGATTGCCCGATCAGGTCGTGAGGTTCTACTTCTTCGCCGTCTAATTCATACTGAATGTCGATCTGCCAAGGCAATGGTGTATCCCGATGTAAATTGCCTTGATAAAAAAACGGATCATCTGAAGCTTCTACGTGAATCTCATCTCCTGAATGCTCAATGTCCGACACGTCGGTCAAGTTAATCACTTCTTCATAAGACCCGTAATCAGTCACCGTTCCAGGTTGTTTAATGTCCAAACTGTTTACGACGTACATCTGTTCCATTGACCCGTCGGCGAACAAATTTGCGTACACAATCTCATCTTTTCCTTCAATTTCTCCTTGCCCACTCGTCGGCGTATCCGTGTTGGCGGTGAGCGTCTCGCTTGAACCGGCAAGTACAGTGACCGGTGTTGTACTTAGCAACAATGCAGCGGTAGCGGTCGTGAATCGTTTAAGCATCGGTCTTCTCCTCCTCCTCATAATAATTCGGTTTATATGTCGTTTTCTTAATGAAGCGATCCCCTACGAGCAACAATGCCGGTAGCAAGAAGATAACGAGTACAAACGCTAGCAATGCTCCTCTTCCAAGCAATAATCCAATCGAAGAAACGGTCGGGTTGTCTGATGTGAACCATAGAATAAACCCAACACTAGACAGGATGGTTGCGGAAACGAGAATGGAAAACAGCTTTTCGTCAAGCGCACGTTTCATCGCCGGCATCGCTGGCATTTCTTTTCGGTACTCTTTGTACGTTTCCTTTAGCAATATCCCGTAATCAATCGTCGCGGCTAATTGAACCGTACTTACAACGAGGTAGCCGACAAAAACGAGGGAATCATCGGTGAAGTACGGAATTGACAAGTTGATCCACACCGCAGCTTGAATGGTCACGAGCAGGATGATTGGGATCGATAAAGATTTGAAAGTAATCATGAGCACAATTGCGATTGAAACAATCGTCATCGTGTTCACCACTTGATTATCAACCGTCACGGTTTCTTTCATATCGTACAACGTGGCACTTTCCCCTAAATGGTGGGTCTCGTCGCCGTAATACTCGGATGAAAGAGCGCGTACTTGCTCCACGAGCGCGAACGGCTCATTTCCTTCAATGCCGATGCTCGTAAAAATCATCATCCGACTGTAGTTTTCTGAGAGAAACTCTTCGGTTACCGTATCTTCAAGAAACTGAGAAGGAATCGCTGTGCCGATCATCGTCGCATAGGACATGACCGAATCCACATAGGACAAGTCCTCGATTTCCTCCGCCAACGCTGCTTCTCTTGCAATGTCATCGTTGGGTACGAGTAAAACCATCGGCGTGGATTGCCCGAATGTCTCATCAATTTGCCGCACATCCGCACCGGCCCGTGTTTCCTCCGGCAGTTCCCCTAAGCCGTAGATAAAGCTCGTGCTGCTTTGAGCGAGAAAACTTGGCACGATTAAGATGGCAACGAGAATAATGGCCGGAATACGAAACTTAACAATCTTTGCACCGACCCCAGTAAAATCAGGAATTAAACTTCGGTGCTCGGTTTTTCCATCCAACGATAGAACGTAAGTGTGAGAGCCGGTAATAGCACGGTCACAGAGATGAAACTGAACACGATTCCTTTCACAAGGTTCAAACCGAGGTCAGCACCAATCTCAAAGTCCATTAACATGAGTGACATAAACCCGAAAAACGTCGTTAGCGCACTCACTAAGATGACGGGGAATGACGCTTTCATCGCTTTTGCCATCGCCTCTTCAGGTGTGTTGTTTTTCTTTCGTTCATCTGAAAATGCGTGCAGTAGAAAAATCGCATAATCTAATGAGACAGCAAGTTGGAGGACAGGTGCAACCGATTGGGTGATAAACGAGATTTCTCCGAGAAAGATATTCGTTCCAAGGTTAATGATCACACTCACACCGATGGCGGTGAGAAAGAAGATCGGTTCAATCCACGACTTCGTCGAGAGGACAAGAATGACAATCATCGTTGGCACGAGCAGGAGTGCTGCGAACAGCGCTTCATCACTTGCCATCGTTTGTTGGGTCGCAGTGTTCACCGCTTCTCCGGTAATCGCATTATTCTCACCGATGAGCGCATAGATGTCTTCGGTTGCATCCACTTCCATTTCGCTTTCGATCGTAATGGAAAAGAGTGCATTCCCGTCCTGGTAGTACGATTCAATCACACTCTCATCTTGCATTTGCAATGGTGTTTGCAAATCAACCAAGTCATCGAGCCAGGTGACGTCCGTTACGCCGTGCACGTTTCCTAACTGTTCTTTATAAACGAGGGCTTCTTGAATCGAGACGTCTTCAATAAGCACCTCAGCATTCGGCATTGCCCCGTCAAATTCATTCTCCATCACTTCCAAGCCTTCAGTTGAAGGCGCATCATCTGGCAAATAGTCGACCATGTTGTAGTTTGTGGACACAAACAACGTAGACACTGCGGAGATGAGCGTTAGGATTGTGAAAAAGAATACAACGGATTTTTTGTACTTAAGTATGAACTGTATGAACAAATGCGTTCCCCACCTATATTGACGTTTAAAATGTACATTTTATATTATATATACACAGTGTTGTCTAAACAACAAACAGTTGTGTAATGTTTGTTAAGAAACCAACACAGTCGAATAAATCTGTTGGAGAACAACGAAAACGAGGGGATTGTAATGGATCGAAGAAAGAAGTATACGCGTAGGGTGCTCGCGGAATCTCTCATTGGTTTACTGAAAGATAAGCCAGTAGCTAGTGTGACGGTAAAGGAGCTTTGTGAAGCAGCAGATGTGAATCGCTCCACATTTTATAGTCATTTTAATGATCCGTATGACCTCTTGAATCAGATTGGTGAGAAATTTGAGAGTGACCTTTATGAAACGCTTCATCAGTATGACTTTGCTGAAGAAGAGGAGGAGCTTCTCATGACAGAGAAGATCTTCGAATACATTGAAGAGCAGCGTGAGTTGTGTATCGTGCTTCTTAGTAGCCATGGAGATGTGACGTTTAAAAGACGTGTCATGGAGGTGGCTAAAGATTATGTTCTTGGGAGGTGGAACGTAGAACGGCAGGCGGATATTCCTGAGTACATTCCAAGGTTGATGATTAGTGGAACGATTGATGTGATTGAACATTGGTTAAAAGACGAGAGGCATGAGTCTCCAAAGGAACTGGCTGCGATGCTTCACCAGTTCAAAAACTATGGTCTTAGAAGCTTTTCATAAGTCGTCATGTTGAGGCATAGTCTATGAGTGAATGGAGGGGGTTATTATCCGTTTACGAGAATTGGACAATACGGACCGAGTCATCCTTCAACCAAGTGACGTGGAAGAAGTTCGAAGGGTAGCGCTCGATGAACGAACGATTCGTTTTTGCCTTACCGACTGTTTATTTGTCGTTTATGAGGACGAACCTATGAAAGCGATTGGGCTTCATTTCATGTTTAAACAGGAACGTATTCAATGGATTGAATATGATTTAAGCACTGGGGCGGTTCAATATCAAGCGCAGTTGGGAGCAAGCTATTATAAAGACGGGACGTTTAGCATTTTGAACAATGGTTCCGTGCCGGTCACTGATATTCAGCAAGTTGCCGCGGCTTCATTTTTACTGATACGGCAAATCTTTCATTATATGATTCAGCGCCCGTCATCAGTTGCGGTTCGGACTGTGACGAGTGCCATGCAATTGCCTAAAGTGAGGACGAAGCAAGTGCGCGTCTCTGTTCGTCGGTACAACGTGTATACGAACCGAGTAGAGCGAAGGCTCGTTGACCGGCATACTGAGGCGTGGTCTCCGGACACGGTGTGGGTATGTTCAAGCGCAGGAGAACGGGTTTCACGAGTGAAGCCCAACCATCAACCTGAGATGCTATGACAGGGGCGCGGCGGCTTCCCCTTTCTCTTCATACCATCGGACCATGCGCCACACGTGGTCTTCTTCTTTTTTCCATACTTCAAGTGACAAACCAAACACTTCATAATCTGCCCCTTGGAAATGAACCCGATAACTGACAGCCGCTTGCTCGGGTGCTTGGACAATCACTTCTAGGTTCGTGTATGTGAAAGAGATGTGTTGGCTGTTGTAAAGCTGGGCGGCTTGCTTGTTTCCGTCTTTGATCGTATTCCAATCATACGTTTCGACTTTACCGGTTGTAGGCATAAATAGATAGCCGTTGAAAGCCTTTGAGTAATAGCGATTAAGCTCAGCGTATTCTCCATGCGCGAATTGGTTATGCAAATGTTGCATCCGCTTGATCTGCTCGATGACCTCTTGCTTAATGTCCACGATAACGCCTCCTTGTTCTTTTCCTAAGTATTCGATTGATCGTGTTGAGATTCCTTTGTATACACCGAAAGTCCTGATTGTTCTCGCTTGTACCCGACGATTGGATGTATTATGATCAACGTAATGAAACGTTTTCCTCAGCAACTCGTCATAGTAGGTGAGGAGTGAGGCTCATGAAGTTGGTTGCTCGTTTTCGTTGTCGTATTGCTCGTTAGTTGCGATAATTCAGATAAAAACAACACAGATGATGAGGTTGTGACGTCGGTAACGGTTGATTACGAAGTGTATCCGTTTCCGGAATTAATTGATCGTGCGGATGTGATTGCCGAAGTTCAAGTTGGTGATGTTGTTAAAGAAATAGACACTGGGACTCCGAGCACCATCTTAGAAGGAGAGATTCTGGATGTGTTAAAAGGAGAACCGACCCGGCGAACGATTCAGTTTAAACAAGAAACGCAAGAAGAGATACAAGTGAACGGTCAATCTGTCTATAACCGTGACGACGTGTACGTGTTCTTTTTTAAGGAAGCATCGGGAGAATCATACGACTATTGGATCATTAGCTTAGATTCGGGTGCGTTTTTCGCGACAGATGGCGTATATGAGCAAGGTTCATATACGTACACGGACTTGGAAGATTTAGAGCCGAGCGGACAATCGGTTGTAGAACGAGACGTGTTAAAGTCAACCATTGCAGATCAAGTCTCATCGAAGGATGATGAAGAATGAAAGAATTTGTAGAGCGACAAATGGAGAAAGCGATGGCGACGGTCTACTTTGACGAGTCGCTTGGCTTGCGGGAACAAACAGCTGACTTGGCGATAATTCACCGCGTCATTGCGGAACTAGAAACGTTGCTTTATTCGGACGAAACGATAGCCTCTGAGAAACACCAACTACGGGGCGCGTTAGGGAACTTATATCGCTTTGCCAATGAGCCTGAACAAGCGATTGATTATTTGATGTTTAATGTGTCAGAAGCGATGCACGATCATGATAAACACCGAGAGGCCGTCGCTCGAATTCGGCTAGGGGAAGCGTTCAAATATGCAGAACAGCATAAGCGTGCGTTGGAACAGTTTGAGTGGGCGCTTCGTCATAATGAGCGATACAAAGACTTTGCTTTGCAACACCAAGGCAAATGCTTACTCGAGCTTGGCAGAATTGAAGAGGCCATCATTTGTTTTGAGACAGCTCTTTCAATTCGGCGTGAAAAAGATGATGAATCTTTAATTGCCTCAACAGAAGCGGCGATTCGCTACGTTAAGGACGGACAGCCTCTCCGTGTTCAGCAGCTCGTACAAAACGATCGTCTCTTTGGACGAGCTGTCGATTTATTTTGGAAAACGTGGGGCGAAGAAGGGGGCCGTCTGTTTTATGAGGATGCGATGACGCATGCTCTGACAGATGTAGAAGGAATCCCGAGCTTTTATATCGCCGTAAAAGGCGATGTGATTGTCGGTACATACGCCCTTTTACGAAATGACCTAAATAGCCGGCAAGATTTGCACCCGTGGCTTGCCTGTTTGTACGTGGACCCGGAGATGCGAGGGGGCGCCCTCGGTGCGAAGTTACTCGGCCATGCGCTCGTTGAAACGGAGAGGAGAAGCTACCGGTCACTGCACCTCACGTCTGATTTGCACGGATATTACGAAAAGTACGGCTGGAAAAACATCGGACTCGCTTACAATACGTCAGGAGAAAGCATCCCGCTTTTTCAAAATTACACAAGAAAAGAAGGGGCAGACCAGTCATGAGCATGACACAAGGAGAAGTTATCACCTTTGAGCGAACCTTCACGCGAGCAGAAGTCGAACAATTTACTACGTTGTCCATGGATACAGGCAACCATCATGTACATCCTGATGAACGAGGAAGGCTCATGCTCCAAGGGTTACTCACAGCAACGATGCCAACGAAGATTGGCGGAGATCAAAACGTCATCGCGCGCACGATGAGATTCCACTTTAAAAAACCAGTGTACGCCGACGAGCAGATCCGCTGTGACGTCACAATAGATAAGCTAACGGTAAAAGAGAATGGTCGTACTGCACTTTTAGCATCATTCGTATGTACGAACGAACAAGAAGAGAGCGTTTTAGAAGGCAATTTTGACGGTGTTATTATCAAGTAGTGATCTAGATTGTTAAGTCGTGATCTATGTAAGTTGAACGAAAGATTTTCTTCAAGAAGCAAAGGTAAGCTTGGTAAGTGCAAACTGTGCTCGAGTTGGGGAGAGTCGCTGGAAAAGCGGTCTGTTCTCATAAACTAGGGAACAGATTACCGGGGCACCAGTACAAACTCCGCCCCGAAGTACTCACAAGACGTCGGCGCGAGCCGCGCCGAACCGAGTGCGGTTTCGTTTCGGCCCGCAGGGGCCGACGTGTCGTTGGCACTTCATCCTAGAATCTACGCAGGAGTTTGTTCCAACGCCTGCGCAGATGGGGGGAACTCGCGCGCAAATTGACTCTCCTAGCACCGCGCTACCCCTGCCAACCAAGAGTGCAAATCAAGAAAATGCTAAGTTCACTCCATATAGATCGTTAATGTCGCGATCTAGATCACCGATCTCCTAGTAATCCCCAAATCCGAGCGATCCGTCGGCACCAGAGGTGCCGAAACCAGTAAAAAATGATCTAGATCACCCCGAAAATGGTCTATATAAGTTGAACTAAAGAATTTCTTCACGAACGAATAGTAGACCAACCGTTAAAGCCTAAAGTTCATCGACTTTGGGATCGATCTTAATCATTTACAATAGACGTAGCATGATGGTTATCTACTGCTATTGACCTCCAAAGTGTACGGATCGAGTTGAATGCCAAAATTGAGCAACCCCAGTTCAGCAACGTCGCCTATTCAGTTCCGTTGATTGGAACGAAAGGCGGTGACGCCTGCGGAAGAAGGGCCGAGACGAGACCCCGCAGGTCTCAAGACCGAGGAGGCTCGGCCGGTCCTCCGCGGCAAGCATCCGCCTGCAGTGGAAAGCAACAACAAACTGTGCAATTAGGAAAATGTTAAGTTCATTCTATATAGATCACGAATTATGAGCAGAAAATCGTGGTTTTTGTGTGATCTAGATCATCATTCTCCTAGAATATTCAATCCCTTGCGACCGACAGCGAGGCCGAAGACCGTTCGGTATAGCATCGGCACCTCCGGTGCCGATCGTGGCTGTACAAGAGTGCACCCTGTCATGCAAAAAGCGGATGCCCTGAATTTCTGGGCATCCGCTTTTACGTTTTTCTAGTTTTACGCCAAGTTCAAGGCAATGTCCATCATTTTCGTGAACGAGTTTTGGCGTTCTTCGGACGTTGTTTCTTCATTTTTAAAGATATGGTCACTAACGGTGAGGATCGTTAAGGCGTTGACACCGGCAGCAGCAGCGTTCATATAGAGAGCGGCGGCTTCCATCTCAATGCCTAGGATACCCATATCCTTCCATTTTTTCGCTGCAGTTTCATCTGCGTTGTAGAACGTATCGCTCGTAAGGACGTTTCCGACATGTACTTTTTGTCCTTGCTCGTCCGCAATTTTCTTCGCTTTTTCGAGAAGCTCAAAAGAAGCAATTGGGGAGTAGTCGCCTGGAAGGTGATATTGGCTTACATAGTTGGAATTTGTCGAAGCACCCATTGCAAAAATGACATCATAAAGATCGAGGTCATCTTGCAATGCGCCGCAAGAACCGACGCGGATTAAGTTTTTGACACCAAAAATGTTAATTAGTTCCCATGAGTAGATACCGATACTAGGCACACCCATGCCTGTTCCCATGACGGAAATACGCTGACCGTTGTATGTGCCAGTATAGCCGAACATGTTGCGCACACTATTGAACTGAACAACATCTTCTAAATAATTCTCAGCGATAAACTTCGCGCGAAGTGGGTCGCCAGGGAGAAGAATTGTTTCAGCAATCTCTTGCCCTTCAGGATTAATATGAGCAGTCTGCTTATGTGTAGACATTCGTTACGTACTCCTTTATTGAATAGATTCGTGAGCGTAATTCCCACGCTCACCCTCTATCCTACAGAACGAGAAGCCGGATGTTAAGTTATAAGGTAAAAAAGACAATAAGTTGTTGCGAAAAGGGGAGGGTTAAGTGGTGTGGTTGGTCGGATGTTGGAAGGGAGGGGACGTCTCTTAAAGAGGCGTGCACCCTTCAGCCTTTGATTATAGTTATACTAAACTTATGAAGGGAGGCTAAATGTCGATGCGTATTCGTTGTATTGTTTTTGTCACGTCTGTTTATGATGAGCCGAATGAGCAGAATACCCAAACACTTATGAAAACATATGAATCAAATGTACGCCCAGTTGCAGGAGATATTATTGATGACCCTGGCTTTGATTCGAGATTCCACAATGGCTATGAAGTAGCTAAAGTTACATTAAACTACTCGGACGATGAATGCCTCGTCTCATTGGCTCCGCTCGTCACTGATCGCGAAACGATGCCTGCTAAAGACTACATTGACCAATTAAAAATGACCGGCTGGAAAGTACTCAAACAGTAGAAGTATGCGGCGGATCTTACGAGATCTGCCGCTTTTTTAATGTGTTGACAGTTCATTGTACCTAGTGTACTATATCAACTAATACAATTAATCCCCTTGAAGTATGGAGGAGTGCCGATGATAAACATTGATGTGAAGGGAAGAGAGCCCATCTACCGGCAGATCGTTAATCAAGTGAAGGAGCAAGTGGCAAGAGGCGTTTTGGCCGTTGATGAGAAGATTCCTTCAGTACGCGAGCTGTCTGCAGAAATTGTTGTGAACCCGAACACAGTAAGTAAAGCGTATCAAGAGTTGGAGAGGGAAGGTGTCATTGTGACGGTGCGTGGAAGAGGCACATTTATTGCAGAACCAACACCAGGCGAGATTATGACGAAAGATATTGAGAACATTCGAAAAAAGGTAAAGCAAGTCGTACTCGAAGGCCACTACGCCGGGATTGACCGAGAAGTGATGCGCGATTGGGTGAGCTGTTATTACAATCAGTTTGGAGGTAAGTCATGATCGAAGTGAAGCATCTGTCTAAAAAGATCGGAAAGAAGCAAGTGCTCCAAGATGTTTCTTTTACCGTCGGTAAAGGATCGGTAACGGGCATCGTTGGGCGAAATGGTGCTGGGAAAACAACGCTTCTAAAAACGATGGTTACTATTCTTGACCCTGACAAAGGGGGAGTGGAGTTAAACGGGCAGAGTCTGTTTTTGCATCCGGAAGCGAAGCGCACGGTGCTGTACGTGTCTGATTCGGTCGAAGTGCTCAAGAGCTACTCAATTCAACATATCGTCTCTTTGTACGCAGACATATATCCAAACTTCGACCAAGAGTATTTCCATGAATTGATGGCGCGCTTTAACATGCCGGCTGCAAAAAAAGTAAAGCATTATTCGAAAGGCCGTAAGGCGTTGTTCGCACTCATTCTTGCTTTTTCTGCCCGACCAGAATATATTTTGCTCGATGAGCCAACTGACGGACTCGATGTAGTTGTCAAAAAACAATTGCTCCGTTTTTTACTCGATGAAGTGGCGAAAGAGGGTGTTTCCGTTCTTATCGCGACACATCGTCTTGATGAACTGGAGACGCTTGCAGACCAAGTACTCGTTATGAAAGATGGAAAAATTGCCGAAACATTCCAACTTGATGAACTGCGAGAAACGTATCGCAAGTGGCAAATTGTGTACCGAGAGGAGATGCCGACAGCGTTGTTCGATAAGTTATATATGTTGCAGCAATCCGGACGGGTGTATACATGTCTTGCGGAGGGGGACCTTGAAACCTTAGAAGCGGATATTAAACAGTCTGACCCGTTGTTATATGAAGAGCTCCCGCTCACGCTTGAAGATGTGTTTGTGGCCAAACTAGGTGGTGAACAAATTGCTGAATAAAGGATTATTAAAGAAAGATTTGCGGAGCTCTTCGCTCATCTTGACGCTGTTTGCAACGTTATTGTTTCTCATCTATCCATTACGTACGATACTGGATTTACAGCATTTGCGATTAATGGAGCAACAAGACCCTATGGTGTTCAACAACATGACGGAGTATGTTGTGCGAGATATTTTTTCGGGGAACATTCTGTCGTTCTTTCCGATTTTGCTCGTCGTCGTCCTTGGCGGTATGCTCATCGGCTTAGAGCGTAATACGAGACGCCATGATTTTAGTTTGTCGCTCCCGTTTTCAAGGCGGCAGTTGTTTCTTACAAAAGTGATGATCGGTATGAGTGCTATATTCATTATATTCACAGTTAATATGCTACTATCATACCTGCTCATTTGGTTTTCTGACTACCGAGATTTACTTGTTCAGTTTGAAGCATTAGAGATGTATGTAATCCCGGTCCTTGCTTATATGGCGACGTTTGCGTTCACGTTATTTATGGGAGGCATCTCTGGAGAAATGGTGTCGCAAATTGTACTCACCTTTATCTTTCTCATTTTTCCGTATGGGTTTTCCATGTTGTTGCTCGTCTTTTTAGACGTTCATGGTCTCGGTCACGTTCAGTTTGCTGATGAATGGATCTACTTGTTGCTTCCTGCACAAATTATGGGCATCGGCTATTACATGGATATTCATCCGCTCGTGTATGTGTTCGTTTCCGTTACCGTGCTCGTCATTAGCGTCGGCATCGGCAGCTTGTTGTATGAACGGAGTAAGGCGGAACGAAATGGGGAATTTATCTTGTACGCTGCACTGAAGCCCGTCTTCTTCGTCGCGATTGTCATCTGCTTCGCCATGTTCGGGGGTATGATTTTCACCTTCGTCGGGAGTGTGACCGGTTTAACTGTCCTTTCATACTGGTTAGGGGCATTCATCATTGGTGGCATCGCCTATTTGATTACGAGGCGCTTGCTCGATATGAATGTGACGTTAAAGACAAATTAAAATAACCCCATCGATGTTTAAGGCATCGATGGGGTTATTTTCGAAAGTGCAGAGTAGCAACTATAATATAGGACGCCTAAAAACATAAACACGATCATGATGAGCAATGCTTCGCCGGAGAGCGACCCTAATAATAATAGAGAAGGAATGAGAGACATCAACACACTAACGAGTAAAAATGCGATGAGGCCGACAAAAAAAGTTGCGGAACGTCACGAGGGAACTGAGTAATACAAATACGACGATCAACGGGATGGTTAAGGTAAAATAAATCATGGCAAATCCAGATACTACATTAAGTAATTAGAGCCCAAGGACAGAAAAAGGGCAAAGCGAATAAACCGAGCAACGAGGCTAAATAAAGAGATAATGAGTGATCGTATGAATAATCAGCTCCTTTCTGATAGTGCAATTTACTTAAGTTGAACTAAAGAATTTCTTTCAAGAACCAATGGTAAACCACCCTTTAGAGCTCTAAAGTTCAACGTCATCGGAGAGCGATGTTAATCGTTCACAGCAGACGTAGCAATGAAGGGCTTCTATGACTGCTATTGACATCCCAAGTGTATGAATCGCGTTCAGTGTCACAATGGAGAACCTCTAGTACAACAACGTCACCTATTCATTACCGTTGATTGGAACCGAAGGCGGTGACGCCTGCGGAAGAAGGGCCGAGACGAGACCCCGCAGGTCGTAAGAAATTTACTGAAAAAGGGAAATTTGAAAAATGTATAACCGTGTTTCTTTTGTTATAAATAAAAATCCCACGTAGACCCTGTCTATGTTGGAATTTTCTTAAATTAGGAACTATTTTTAGCAGGAATCCCCACATAGAAAGGCTATATTCCACATAGATGGTTCTATGTGGGAATAATTTGCGATTGCAACGCTCCATATTGTTCAAATCCCCACATACGTCGGACACGCTGGTTCGCGTTAACGAGTAACCTAGAGAGTGAGACGCTTTTTTTCAGTAACCTTACCGTAAGACCGAGGAGTCTTGACCGGTCCTCCGCTACATAGAAGAAAACACGGTGGCCGTCTTTTGACCACCGATGTTGCACTTATAGTCTGTACTGCCTAGAAAACACGGTGGTCGCCTTTTGACCTCCGATGTTGCACTTGTACTCCGGAGTGCATAGAAAACACGGTGGCAGATGTTTCGCCACCGATGTTGCCCTTGTAGTCTGGACTGCAAGTATCCTCCTATAGTGGAAAGCAACAATCAATAGCGCAAATCAGGGAAATCTAAAGTTTGCACTATTTAGTTTAAATATTCCGTTAAATATGAAGTGATGGATCATATTAGGACCGTTTCGTTTTTAGCGTTCGTACCGTTGCCCAAACGATTAGAGCAACAAGCGTGAGGAAGGCAGCCATCGTGAGATTTGCTGTACCGATCGAATTCAAAAAATCCATTCCAATGATTCCTCCTAATTAGAGTCTGTATATACAGAATATTCCCTTTAATTTTTGCTGTCAATGTACCGCGTTTCCTTTATAAAAATTTCTTTGTTTTCAATCAATATGCACTCATATTGTGTTACCTTTAAACTGTATGAGATACATAGAGGAGTGGTTGATTTGGATGGGTTGTTTTGGATTGGCATTGGTATGATAGGGGCTGCGTACTTTATCGGAGACGGATTAAAGAACTGGAAAAACCCAGAGGCGAAAGGGCTTAAGGAGATGTTTGGGTCAGAAGAAGATTACAGTCCTCAGCCAAAACTCATTAAGCAAGGTCATGTTCATCACTACATTGGGCTTTCAAAAGAGGACTCCAAGAAGCTCATTGAAGACCATTCGGATGTTCCCCACGTCGTTGTGAACGGGAATACATATTATCCAAGGAAACAGTTGGAAACGTGGATAGAATCGTTGGATGGCACACAAAAATAAGTACAAAAGGCACTGAAATCCGTTGAGATTTCGGTGCCTTTTACGTTAACGTTACGGAATACGACACAACCTTGCCGATAATACGTGCTTCGCTTGAATCTTGTTTGCGTACTTCTTTGTATTTAGGATCATTCGTTTCAGGTTCAAAAACGATTTGTTCGTTTACTAAGCGGTACCGCATGAGTTTCATTTGCTTTTCGTTGTTCATAATGACGATATCGCCGTCGTCGACATGTTGGTCCTCTGTTTTAATGCAAATAATAAAGGAGCCATACGGAATGAGTTGGTTCATGCTTTCGCTTTGAATATGGAGTGCAAACAATTCGTCTGACGCTACATGATTGCCAATCATTTGTTTTGGTAATGTAACAAATTCCAGGTCTTGCTCAACAATTCCTGTCATGACCGAAAGTGCTGCGGCAGCAAGGTTTCGGAAATAAGGAAGCTGAACGTAAGAATAACTGGCTTCATGTTCAGCGATGAAGTGGGGATGTTTCGTATGTAGTGGATCAAATCCTTCGCGGTTCACAAGGTCTGGATCAGCCATACCCGCAAAAAAATCCTGAATATTGACATTAAATTTCTCGCTCATCTCGCTAATTTTGTTCATTCGTGGTGTATTCACGCCTCGCTCCCATGCGCTTACTGTTGTCGGCGCAACGTTCAGAACTTTCGCGAATGCACGTAATGTCATGTTTGCCTCTTTTCGTGTCTTTTTCACGACATCTTTAATCAACAATCAGCCCTCCTTAACGCACGTTATTCGTGTTTATTATATCGTGTGTGCTAGGTCGTGTACAGATTTCCTCAGAAGCTGTGTACTAGGAAACGGAAGTATTGTACATATTTTGCAGTATAAATGCACTAATTGGCAATAAATGCTTCATTTTTCTGATTTATTTGTTGTTTGTGCATTTTAAATGTAATAAAATAGTCATAGAAAGGGGGGAGTCTCATGAAGTTCACACTTGCTCAGGCTCGGAAATTAAATGCTCTTACACAAAAGGAAATGGCGAAAAAGCTTGGCATGTCAGAAAAGCAGTACATTCATTATGAGAAATATCGGTTGTTTTTCAGAGCAGATGTGGCGTATCGGTTTTCTGTATTTGTGAGGCTCCCCATTGATCAAATCCTTTTCTACGATCCCGATGAGCATGGAGACTGCACGAAGGCGAAGCGACCACAAGACGGAAAGGAGGACCAAACGGATTGTAAGTAAAGGAAAGTTGTCATTTTTACTTGTGGTGGTGATGCCGGTATGAATAACCCTTTTGAAACTGAAGTATTGACCCAAATTGGCGAGTGGTTTATAAACTTATCCCATTATGAGCTTAAAGAAGCAAGGAAAACGAAAAGCCAAGTCGATCAGTATATGTGTTTAGGCACTGTCTCAAAAAAAGTACGATGTTATTATGATCTGGTGAACTTTAAGCACCAAATTCTTAACGAAGAAATCAGTTTTCGGCCTGATCTGCAACGGTCCATTGAGATGAAGCAAGATGTGTTGGAACTGACAGACAAAACGCTTACCTATTTATATTATTTCATGCAAGCGATCGTAGCTTCCAACACAGAAGATTATTTCGAAGCGTTGCAGTCGCTAAGAAAAGCAGAAAATTATATGAAACATGTAAACGCCTACGAACGAGCAGAGTTCTTTTTTCGAAAAGCCTTTGTCTATTATCGATTAGACCAGAACATATCGGCGTTGCACAATGTCGATCGATCGTACGAACTGATAAAGGTGTCAGGTTGTCATGATAAATTAAAAGCGAACCTGAACATTTTAAAGTCTGGGATTTATTCAGAAGCGGGTGACCATGCGAGCGCTAACGCTTATGCGGAACAAGGCATCCTTCATGCGAATCACGAACCACTAACAAAGGCAATGGCGATTCGAAGCAAGGCGAACAATGAATTTCGCTTTAAGAATTTTGAGAAAGCAGCTGAGCTGTATGAATGGTCATTACGTACAGGTGATCAACGGATGCGGACGGTCGGCGTAAAGACGTCGTTCAACTTGGCATACGCGTTGTTGAAGCTAGGGAAGTATGAAAAAGGAAAACAACTGTTAGATGAAGTAGAGAAATCGCTTATCGATCAACCCGAAGGACTGCTAGAGTACGTATCCCGTAGCCTGATTGCGAGAGAACTATATGTGTCGGATAAACCAAGTCATCAGGCTATTGAAAAAGCGCTCAAACTGCTACAGCGAAAAAACTTGCGATTTGAACTCAAAGAAGTGACGAAAGAGCTGTCTGATTATTACATTCACCATAAAGATTACGTCACCGCACACCACTATTTGTCATGGTCATTTGAAACGAACGTAAACGAAATCAATATTGGAGGGAAAGTATAATGAAAAATGTAAAAAGAGTTGCTACAATTGCTGTTCTTGTCGCCATGGTCATCGGATTTGGTTCTGTTCAAACAAACGACGCTCATACACTCGCTCTAGATGTGCAACCACAAGATAAAAACGAAGTCACATGACAGAGCGAAGTGTTGATGCGATGCATTTACACCTCACCCCCTAACACATTGTGAATGCTTTACAGTTGGCCCCTCACCGCTTATGGTGAGGGGTTTTTAAGTTAGGGGCTTGATCCAAAAAACCAAACCATTCTCATTGCAAGTGCCAACTGCATGTCTTCACGTACGGGGTTAAAGAGAACAAAAATAATGGAACGCCGCCGGTAATGGAAATGTCTAGAAGGTTGGTGATCTATATAGAATGAACGTAACATTTTCTTAATTTGCACTGTTGGGTGTTGGGTTGGAGGGGAGCGATGTGCTGGATGTCATTTTGCGCGCGAATTTCCCCCATCTGCGCGCAAGTTTGCGCTTTTGACCGATTTTACCAAACTCATGCGCAGATTCCAGGCTGAAGTGCCGACGACACGTCGGCCCCTGTGGGGCCGAAACGAAACCGCACTCGGTTCGGCGCGGCTCGCGCCGACAGGATATTTAGATTTGGAAGATTTTAAAGTTTCGGCGATCTAGATCATGGCCTTTTCGAGGAAGTGCACGCAATCGACAAAGGAGTGCACGCTTTCGACAAGGAAGTGCACACAATCGACACCGGGGCGCACGCTTTCGACAAGGAAGTGCACACAATCGACACCGGGGCGCACGCTTTGACAGAGGAGTGCACGTAATCGACAGGGAAGTGCACATAATTGACACCAGAGTGCACGTATTCGACAAAAATGTGCACACTTTCGACAGAGAAGTGCACGTTTCCGACACCGGAGCGCTCACTTCCGACAAAGCAACAACGCACGATGGAGCGCACCCTGTCCTTTATCATGTTGCAAAGTTCCAGCATCCGAATAGACAGTTACTACTTCTTTGTATCGTTTTTCTGTAATTGGTGGATGAGGTATAATAACGACAAGAGGGGGAAAGCAGATGGAAGAGGTTTGGCAAGCGGTAGAGGTGTTTCATAAAGATATGAATAGTGGTGATGTTGAACGGATCAATGCTTGGGTTTCGGAAGCTTTTGTTGGGTATTTCGGGTATTACGATGATGTGGCTTATCGCATTTACAACGGTGAGGAATATCGGGAAGATAATATTCAGACCTTTCAATCATATGAAGGGAAACGTGTCGAATTTCGGTATACTGATATGAAAAGTAGCCTAAGAAAGCCGGATGAGCTGATTTTAACTGCAACGATTGATTTTCATTTAGATCGTCAGTTGTTAACGACAGTGCTTGCTGTCGAAGTGTTCAAAAAGGAGCAAGCAGGTTGGATGTTGTACCGTCAACACATGGAGCACTTTGCGTGAACGATTCATACAAAGTTGAGCGTTTAACTGAAACCGATGTGAAAGCGATTCACGCGTTTATCTGTGATTTTGATTGGGACTATAGTGAAAATGACGTGCGGCAAATTCTCACTACGGGTCATGTGTTTGGGTGTAAGGACGATAAGGGTGTTCTGTTAGGGTGTGCAGCACTCATTACATATGAAAAAGAAAACATTGCGACGCTCGGTCTTGTGATGGTCGACTCGACGGAGCGAGGGAGAGGCCTGGGACGACAGTTAACTGTCGCTTGTGTGGACGCTGTGCCAGAAAGTGCGTCTACGATATTGATTGCGACAGGGCAAGGGCAACAACTTTACGAAAAATTAGGATTTGTTCCGGTATCTGAAGTGTCGAGCTACGTATGCCAGGACGTTGGTGTGTGGGGGCGTGTTGACGAACGCAATCATCCGAATATTCGTGCGTATGATTCCGATGACTTCGAAGCGGTAGTCCGTGTTGACGAACGAGCCTTTGGGGACTCACGACATGAATTTCTAAAGAGAAGGATCGCTGCAGCAAAGCGGGCGTTCGTGTGGATCGAAGATGACAAAGTTGTAGGGTATGGACTGTCGGTAAGTGCGAGAAAAAATGTCATGATTGGACCGATTGTTTGCCAAAACGTGCGCCAAGTGACACATATGATTTGTTCCCTCGTTCATGGAGAAACGGGTTCTTTTCGAATGGATACACCGCATTTTGAACCTGAACTTGATTACTGGCTACACAACAATCATTTCAAATTGTACGCCACTGCGCAAATGATGGTGAGAAATGGTCTAAGTAATAAAGAAGAACCGAGCACGCGTTACGCCATTGCGGCGCAAATTTTTGGATAAAGAAGGTTTTGAACATGAAGCAAATTATTGCTCTTGGCGGTGGGGGATTCTCTATGGAGCCTGACAATCCGTTGCTCGATGAGTACATCTTGAACCAGTCGGATAAAGAGAGGCCGAAAATTTGTCTCGTTCCGACGGCAAGTGGGGACTCAGAAGGTTAGGTTGCCCGGTTTTATGCTGCCTTTGAACGTTTACACTGTGAGCCGTCGCATTTGTCGTTGTTTCGACGCCGACGAGAGACTTAAGAGCGTGGATTTTAGACAAAGACATTGTCTATGTCGGAGGTGGAAATACGAAAAACTTACTTGCTTTATGGAGAGAATGGGGCGTTGACAAGATTTTATATGAAGCATGGCAACAAGGAATTGTAATGGCAGGCCTTAGTGCCGGGTCGATTTGCTGGTTTGAACAAGGCGTAACCGATTCTTACGGAGATGGATTAGAAGTGATTGATGGGCTTGGTTGGTTAGCGGGTAGTCATTGCCCCCATTACGATGGGGAAGAAAAACGTCGGCCGAGTTATCAGAAGTTCATCAACCAACAACTGCTCATCGCCGGTGTCGCCGCTGATGACGGCGTTGCCTTGCATTATACAGACTCTACACTAGCAAAAGTTGTTTCTTCCCGACCTG
Source organism: Geomicrobium sp. JCM 19037 (assembly GCF_000698105.1). Classification (NCBI taxonomy): domain Bacteria; kingdom Bacillati; phylum Bacillota; class Bacilli; order Caryophanales; genus Geomicrobium; species Geomicrobium sp. JCM 19037. The sequence goes on from NZ_BAWZ01000002.1 coordinate 28,250, forward strand.
ATGCATCCGCTTTTCACGTGTCCTTAAATGCTGAGAAAAGCATAACACCGATTTTTTTAGGAGAGAAAGGATGAGTGAGTAATGAAAAATAAATATGAAGTCAGCTACGCTGCACCACGTCCAGAACAATACAACGAGTTGCGTCTTGATGGGGGATTGAGCGGAAAGTCAATTGAAGCGGCAGAAATTGGGCTGGAGAATTCACAGTTTGTCGTCTGTCTGTATGATCACGAGTCGTTGATCGGAATGGGCAGGGTGATAGGTGACGGCGCGACGTTTTTCCAAGTTGTCGACATTGTTGTGAAGCCGACTCATCAAGGACAAGGGCTAGCAAAAGTGATCATGACGGAGATTACGAATTATCTTGATGCTCATACATATCCAGGGTCGTATGTGAGTTTAATTGCAGACGGGCGGGCGAGTGACTTGTATGAGCAGTACGGGTTTCAATTTACGGCTCCCCGGTCTCAAGGAATGTACCGAAAATATTAAGGGGCGAAGCGATCGACACGAAACAAGTGTAAAATGGCCTGTTTCGCGTCGATTTGTGATACAAGTGTATGCACGCGAGTCTCATATTATGCCTCGTTTCCGTCGTTTTCATATGGGTCTACTTGAAGTAACTGGGCGGTCATCTCGTGCATGTCCTTACTCTCAGAAGCAAGGGCGTATTCAGCGACGACGATCGCTTCTGCCTGATGCAATTGACGAATGTGCTCGTCCATTTGCGTCCAAGTTTTGCCACCAGCGTTATCGTAAGCAGCGAGTACGTCTTGAAGCGCGGAATTACCAAAGAGTTTATAATGCCCAACGAAGTCAATGCTCACATCACCGACACCGGTTTCTGTCCAATCGATCATTCCTGTCACTTGTTTATCCGGGTTAATAAGAAGGTGACCTGGATGAAGGTCCCCGTGTTTCACGCCTGTATGTTCAGGCCATATCGCATCATTGGCGAGCCAAGCTTGCCAATACTCCCACCGTCCAGGATGAATGGAGAAATGTTCTTTCACCGTCATCATTCTTTCTTTCATTGAGCATCTCAGTTGCCCAGTTTCAACAATGCTACGCCAGTGTTATTTAGTGATCCTGTCGGTACGGCGTGTAGTGCTGCGAGTGATCTTCCTAATGAGTCGGTAAAAGCAGGAGGGATTTGTGCGGTATCAATCTCCCACACATACGCTTGTTTTTCCATATCAATGGTGCCAGCAGGGGTACCGCTTAACTGCTCGTAAGCAATGAGTTCATCTGAAAATATTGACCAAACAGGAACTTGAAACGGGACATGTTCTGAAATAACGTCCAACGCCATTTTCTCTTGCTCGGCGTGTCGCATCGATTCAATTTTTCTCGGTATTCTTAGAATCCAACGGCGCCCGTGATTGTCATTGGCATGGGCGACAGAAAATCGACACCGGATTGATTAAGTGTGATTGTTGACGAGTCAATGTCTAGCCCCTTGTTTTTTGCTAACGTATAAATCTCATTTTTGTCCATCGCTAACCCCTCATTTTTATAGACGTTCTTATTTGTTTAAAATATCCAAAAGCCGTTTTCTTATTATACAATGGGAATATTGGATGGGGAGGAGGTACGATGCGGTTGATCGAACGATTATTATATCCGCGACTCGAGCTAAATGAACAGAAACTTGATGACGAGGTGACGGGAAAAACCATTGTCATTACAGGGGCGAGTTCGGGAATTGGAAAACAACTCGTCAAGGTTCTCGCCAAATCAGATTGCCACCTCATTCTTGCGGCAAGAAGACTAGAACGGTTAGCGTCGCTCCAACAATCATTGCATAAAGAACGAGCACACATTGACGTATACGGTATCGACCTTCGCGAGGAGGTGTCACGGGAGCGGTTTGTTGATTTTGCTCGTGACGTTTCTCCACAAATTGACGTGTTGGTGCACTGTGCGGGGCACTCCATTCGGCGACCAGTTCGAGAATCCGCGTCCCGCATGCACGACTTTACGAGGACGATGGCCATCAATTACTTTGCGCCGGTTCATCTGACGCTATCATTTCTGCCTGAACTTGAGGAGAGTGGGGGGCACGTGATTAGTATGTCTACCATCAATGCATGCTTGCCTCCGATGCCTCATTTCTCTGCTTATCAGGCGTCAAAATCAGCGTTTGATGCTTGGCTTAGAAGTGCAGCTGAAGAATTGGAACGTGTAGGCGTTGTTGTGACAACGATGTATTTGCCACTCGTTCGCACCCCGATGATTGAACCGACAAAAGCGTACGGTAAAGCACCGGCGATGAGTGTCGACCAAGTCGCTGTCCGGGTTGGACGGGCAATCTACAAGCGCCAGACGTCTGTGCGCCCGTGGTGGTTATCCCCACTGCAGTACATAACGCTTCATCGCAGGAATTTACGAGATTACTCAGCGGGACGGAGGGGAAACGATGCAGATCGTTAAATTGTTAAACGTACTCCGTCACCTCGGGATGCTATCGCCAATAACGATCGTTCATTTAGTCATCGCCATGTTTCGTTCAGGATCAAATCTCATGACACTTTTAGAGATCGCCGCAGCAAAGTATAAACACCATGAGGCGATGACCGATGACGAGCGGACGATCACGTACAATCAACTGCTCAACCTTTCGAGAAGGAAGTTACGAGCATTAGCCGAAAGTGTGCGGGATAATGACCGGGTGGCGTTTATGTGTGCCAATCATATCGATTTTGTGGCAACGGTGTTTGCAGTGTCCAGGCTAGGTGCCGACGTCTATTTATTACCCTCTCGTTTAAGGGAGCCGGAGTTACAAGATTTGTATGACGAACAAAGCTTTACCCTTATTATCCATGACAATACTGCGGAGCCAAATACGGAGGGCATTGCGGTTTGGAATTGTGAGCAACAGCTGAATGAAACCGCACCAGGTCGGCCTTCAGTCGGCCGCAAATCAAGTGGACGGTTAGTGTTATTTACAGGTGGGACGACGGGGACGCCGAAGTCAGCTGCTCATTCGCCGTCGCTTTTTCGCTTTCTCGATCCGTTTCTTGATTTCATATCCAAGCTAGAAATTATGAATAGAGAACGGGCATACGTTGCCACACCACTTTATCATGGGTACGGCATTGCTGTGTTGTTCCTGTTTCTAATCACAGGTAAAACGCTTTATTTTACGAAGCGATTTGACGCAACAACAGCTGGGAAGCTCATTTCCGATCACCGAGTGGATGTGATGACAGTCGTCCCGATGATCGTTCAGCGTTTACTTGATACGTGTCCCCCAGAGCAGTTAACAACGCTCCGTTGCATGGCTTCTGGTGGGGCAAGACTAGACGATTCACTCGTTAGAAGAACAGAAAAAACGCTCGGTATGGTTCTCTACAATTTATATGGAACGTCAGAAACGGGGCTAAACTTCATTGCTACGCCGAGGGATTTACAGGAGTCACCGGGTACAATCGGTCGACCAATCCGCGGTATGCGTGCTGTTGTCATGGATGGTGATAAGCAGCAACCAGTGGGAAGTACGGGTGAGATCCATATTGTAAACACATGGTCTAGTCAATCGTCGAGTAGTGGCACGGGAGATGTCGGTTGGTTTGACGAACACGGTCGCTTTTATCTTTTAGGGCGAAAGGATGACCTCGTCATTGTTGGTGGTGTGAACGTGTATCCCATTGAGTTGGAACAGGTATTATTGCAACATGAGGCGGTAAAGGCTGCAGCTGTCATTGGGGCTTCAGATGATGAGTATGGAGAGCGCCTCATCGGATTTGTGGAACTCGGTGCCCACGCAAATAACACGGTAGATGACGTGCACACGTTTTTGGAAGAACGATTACAAACATCGAAGCGCCCAAGGCAGCTCATTTCAATGGACGCGCTTCCGTACACAAACGTCGGTAAAATCGATAAAAAAACGTTGGATTCCCAATACAAAAGCTCCTGGTTTTCATAAAAAACCGGGAGCTTTTTGTAGGGTTGTGACCTACACGGGCGATCAGCGTTTCGACATATTATATAAGAGTTTGAATGTAAGGAGGAATAGGATGAAAGATGGTCGGCGCTGGATTGTCCTTTACAACAATGTGATTAATGGTCCGTCTCGTCCCACTTCCCCGCTGTTACCAACCACTCCAACTGTTCCCACAGGCTTAAATAAAGTGTATACGCTTATGCCAACCACAGGAAATACTTCAGTATTTGCAGGCATACAGAAACACGTGTTGGAACGTTACCCGCGACCTTTTTATCACGTGCAATTGCCGTAGATCCGGTTCGAAACGTTGTGTACGTCGCCCCAGGGGAAGCGCCCAATATGATCTCTGTATATAGTGCTGAGACGGAAAAGGTGATCAAGCACATCACGGTTAAATCGCTTTTCCCAAGTCCTGAGGCAATTGCCTTAACCTCAAGACAAACCGTGTCTATATTGGAACGTTAACGGGACAACTGTTTGTCATTAACGGTCACACGTTTACACAAGAGAAGCTCATCGGGAAAGGGCAGTTCCCGTGTCGATTAACAGCATTAGCAGTCAATGCAAAATCGAATGTCGTGTATGTCGTTAGCGGAGGGGGGCTCTCTAATGAGCTGAATATCGTAAACGGTTCGACGAATGAAGTGCTAGGCCCTTTTACTGAAGGACTCGCCAATCCGAGTGACGTGTTGGTCGATGAAAGGACGAATCTTGTGTACGTGTCAAATTATGACGGGGGAACGGTCTCGATCTATGATGGCGATTCTTTGGAGTTTCTAGATGAAATACTCGTTGGAGGCAGCCCGAAACAAATGGAATTGGACCCTGTGGGGAATGCAGTGTATGTCACTAATGGTGATGGATACATTACCGTTTTAGACGTAGTGACGAATACAATTGCAAACACGGTGACGACAAGACGTACACTCGTAAGTGTTGCACTCAATCCGTATACGAGACGCGCGTATCTGGCCTACAAAAACCGTAAATTTGTTGATGTAATGGACATGGATCAACAACAAGTCATTCGTGTGATGCCCCTGGAAGCCCATTCACTGAGGATCATCACTCTGCCTTAACGTTTTGCCTGTGGCTGGTCGCATGTGCCGAAGTGCTACCAGCCAGGTGGATGCGTCGTTCTCCACGAAGATGAGCATTTGAGGTCGGAATTTGTTCATGGTATTATGTTGATAATGATTTTCATTTTCAATGGGAAGGAGAATCTTATGAGCAAAACGACTTTTCTACAGATGGTAAACTCATATACATTTCATTTTGTAACGGCCATCCATTTGAAAAATGGACAAGTCAGTAACGAGGATGGTTTTTACATAACGATCGACCGAGATACGTGTAGCGTAACGACTGTAGATCAATTAGGCAGTCGCTCTGCTCATTATGTATTGGTTTGTGAAGCGTATGATAAAGATAAACATAATGCATCGATGTCAAAGGTTCCATTGGAAAAAATTAGCCTGACATTTCAAAAGAATGAGCAGTTTGTCCATAAGGTTCAGCAATTGATTGCATTGGCTCATATGAAAGAAGTTCATGGATACAGACCCACATACACTTTTTATGAAATTTTATATATTATTTATGGAGAAATAAATGATGGCAATGATGACACATTGTCAAAACGGCTCGAAGTGGTTAAACAATACATTGACCAATATTTCTCAACCTCCATGACGCGAACACAACTTGCGCAAAAAGCCGGTCTAAACCGAGACTATTTTTCGAGAGTATTCAAAGAACGTTATGCACAGAGTCCGATTTCATATTTAAATCATGTTCGTCTCACACATGCGAAACAGCTCTTAGTACAAAACCGAGCAACGATTCGGGAAGTGGCCCTTAAAGTTGGTTATAACGATGAATTCTATTTCAGTCGACAGTTTAAACAACAAACAGGATACTCTCCAAATCATTATATGAAAACGAGGAATAGAACAACGAAAGTAGCCTCGCTTCATCATCTCGTTACCGGTCACCTTTTAGCGTTGGACTGTTTTCCATATGCGGCAATCATGAACGAATCTTATCCGATTTCACTCAAAGAAGCCGGTGTACTAGATATCGGTCGGGAGCGAGCGGATGTGAATAAGATTTTGGATGCTCAACCTGATGTGATTATACAAAAGGCTTCAATTTTGCAAGAGAGCGGCAACCGGCTTGATGTAATGAACAACATTGCTCCGGTTGTTAACTTACCGTATACATCGACGTGGAGAGAGCACTTTCAACAAGTGGCTGATATCGTTCATCGGCAAGAGCATGCAAAGCAATGGTTAAAGCAATATGACGAGAAGGCAAAAACCATTCGAGATCGCATCAAACTTCAAATCGGAGAGGGTACTGTCGTCGTTATTGGGGTCGGTGAACAAGGCTACTGCATCTATGGGATGAGAAATATGGGAGCCGTGCTCTACGATGACCTTCATATTCAAGCACCGAAAGAAGTCGAAAGAATTGCCCACTTACGGCCAATAGGGTTAGAAGATTTGCTACGAATGGATGCGGATTATATCATTCTTACGTTGTATCGAAGCCATGACCGATTACCTGATCAGAATGCGATCGAAAGACAATTGCATACACTCAAGGAAACCAAGCAATGGCAATTGTTGAAGGCTGTTCAAAACAATCGCATATTCGCGCTTTATGATACGAAGCATTTATACACGAGTTATAATGCCTATTCTCATAACCTCTTTCTCAACAAGTTGGTCGAGTTTTTCGTCACTTAAATCAGAATAATGCAGGGTTAAGTCACTTTCGTCTATGTTTCTCTCGTTCGTATAGTCATATAATCAGTAATGAGAATCATTATCAACGAAAGTGGAGGAAACTATGAAAAAAACATCATATATAATTTTCGGTGGGACCATACTTCTTGCAGGGTGTGGGGATGATGAGGGCACTTCTACAGTGAGTACAGATGCAGAAAGTATGTCTGCGTATGAAGTAGAACATCATCTTGGCGTTGCAGAGTTTGAGGAAACACCAGAGAATGTCGTTACCTTATTTCAAGGTGCGAACGATACAGCGGTTGCACTTGGATATGAACCTGTAGGCATTGTCGAATCTTGGTTAGAGCAGCCTGTATACGAATACTTACGAGATGACTTGAGCGAGAGTACGATTGTTGGTGATGAGATTCAACCAAACTTAGAAGAAATTGCGGCGCTTGAACCTGATGTAATTATCGCAACCCAATCCCGCCATGAAGAGGTATACGAGCAACTCTCAGATATTGCTCCTACAGTTGTGCTAGAAGAGTTGAATGACTTTAAGGCGACGTTAGAAATTATGGGAGAGACGCTCGGGGAAGAAGATCAAGCAAAACAGTTGTTGGATCATTGGGATGAACGTATTGAAGACTTTCAATTGCAAATGGAATCGACGCAAGACGAGTGGCCGATGACACGCTCTGTAATTAACTTTAGGTCAGATTCGTTGCGATTGTTTGTTGAGGGGTTTCCGGGAAGTGTATTAAGCGATGCGGGGTTTGAAATGCCTGACAATCAGCAACAGGCGTATGAAACCGATGAAACATTTATTGAGCTTACGAACACGGAAAGCATACCGGAGCTTGAAAGCGACATGTTCTTTGTCTATATGCAAAGCAACCAAGAAGCAGACGAGTTAGATGAAGCTTGGCAGTTATGGACAGACCATCCACTTTGGGGTGAACTCGAGGCCGTGGATCAAGATCAAGTAGAGATGGTCGATGAAGTGATTTGGAGCATGGGTGCAGGTTTTATAGCTGCAAACGAAATGCTTGATGACCTATATGAAATCTTTGAACTTGAAGACGGAGAATAAGGGAAGGCATGCGTGAGTTGCTACGAACGTCGAAGGCGAAAATACTAGGACTTTTCGTCTTGATCGTTTTTTTCATTCTTTCCGTGTATGCAAGCATTCAAGTCGGTCAGCAATATGTTGCTCCTGGAGCGATACTTGAAGCTGTACGTAGCTTCGACGCTACCAATGCGGATCACGTCATTTTGTACCACCGGCTTTCTCGAGCAGCATCCGCTATTTTTATAGGGGTGAGTCTTGCGGTTGCTGGCGCACTTCTCCAAGCGTTAACACGGAATCCTTTGGCCTCTCCTGGAGTGTTTGGCATTAATGCCGGTGCTTTATTCTTTGTTGTGGCTGCCATTTCGTTTTTCTCCATTCAAGCGTTGCCGGCACTTCTTTGGTTTGCCTTTGCGGGTGCCTCGCTGCAGCCATTATGGTTTATATTCTTGGAACCGTCGGTAGCCCAGATGTATCACCAGTTCGCATCGTACTTGCAGGGACAGCGATCACGGCATTATTCGTTTCATTAACCCAAGGGTTGCTCGTCACCAATGAAGCGAACCTTGATCGCGTTCTTCTTTGGATGGCAGGAACGGTTTCCAATCGATCAATTGACATGCTTCTTCCAATTATGCCGATTACTTTTATTGCCATTATACTCGCATTTTTAATCGCCAAGCCGATGGACTTGTTGCATACCGGAGATGATATTGCACGAGGGCTTGGACAACGAGTATGGGTTGTGAAGCTGATGATTATTGGGGTTGCTGTGTTACTCGCTGGTGGTGCTGTAGCTGTTGGAGGCATGATTGGTTTTATAGGATTAATCGTCCCGCATATCGCTCGTTTCCTAGTAGGTCATCGGCACAAGTGGTTGCTCATCTACTGCATGGTAATTGGCGCAATTCTTATGCTTTGTGCAGATGTTATTGGGAGAGTAGCCATTCAGCCTAGAGAAATTCCGATTGGTGTCGTTACGGCGTTGCTCGGCACACCGTTCTTTATCTATATTGCGAGAAAAGGATTTAAGCAGTCATGAAAAAGGTCGTTAATATACGTTCATCGTCAGGCGCACTCTCTTTACAGCTTGAATTGAAGCCATGGCTCATGATGATGTTGTTGTTTTGCTCGATGATTGTCCTGATGACTATTGGGTTAGCGCTCGGTAGCACTTGGGTATCCCCAATTACAATTTTTCAATATGTAATCGGGATGGATGTCGGAGCGGCAACGTTCATCATTGAAAGTTTGCGTTTGCCTCGAATGCTCGTTGCCTTGTTTGCCGGAGCGGCTTTAGGAGTGTCCGGCTTAATATTGCAAGAAATGGTAAGAAATCCGCTCGCATCACCTGACATTATTGGGATTACAGGCGGAGGTGCACTTGCGGCTGTGTTCTTTATCACAACGTTAGGCGGTATCGTGTCTCTTAGTTGGTTACCGCTGGCCGCTATGGTTGGTTCTGCAGTCGTTTCACTGTTCATTTACTTGCTCGCATGGAAAGACGGCATTTCTCCCATTCGTCTTATTTTAATCGGGATTGGAATTAATGCACTATTGAGTGCATTAACGACACTCATGATTGTATTCAGTCCATTGAACACGAGTAGTCAGGCATACGTATGGATGACAGGCAGTGTGTACGGGGCTTCGTGGACCGATGTCGGGCATATGTTTCCTTGGGTTATCGTCTGCATTCCACTCGCTTTGCTTTTGACCCGAGCGATGCACGTCCACCAGCTCGGTGAAGAGGTGGCGACAAGTCTCGCGCGCGAATGCAAGTGCAGCGGTTCATGATGATTAGTATAAGTGTATTGTTGGCAGGTGTTGCCGTCGCATTTGCAGGTGGCATTAGCTTCGTCGGATTGATGGCACCCCATATTGCAAGGTTGTTGTTTGGCAAGTCCTTTGCCGTTCTTGTGCCCGCGGCTGCATTGATTGGAGGAATGATGGTCTTTAGTGCAGATGTAATTGGTAGAACGGCCTTTTTGCCTCTGGATGTACCGGTGGGTGTATTTGTATCAGCGATTGGTGCACCTTTCTTCTTGTACTTGCTCTATCGGAACCGTCATCAATAATGAGGTGAGAACATGATTCAAACAGAATCTCTGACACTCGGATATCGAGACAACGTGATTATTAATCACTTAAATATCGAAATTCCAAAGGGTAAGATCACAATATTTGTGGGCGCAAATGGGTGTGGTAAATCGACACTATTACGTTCGTTAGCTAGACTTTTAAAACCGATGGCAGGAACCGTTCGATTAGCGGAAGATGAACTTCAGCAATTGTCGACGAAAACAATTGCCAAGAAATTGGCCGTTCTACCGCAAAGCGCAAGTAGCCCGGAGGGAATTACCGTGCAACAGCTTGTGAAACAAGGTCGTTATCCTCACCAGAGCTTATTGCAGCAATGGTCTGTTGAAGATGAGCAGGTCGTCAACGAGGCGATGGCCTCAACAGGTGTCAAACACCTTGCAGATCGGACGATTGCATCGCTCTCAGGTGGACAGCGGCAACGAGCGTGGATCGCGATGACTCTCGCACAACGGACGGAGATTCTCCTCCTTGATGAACCGACGACTTTCCTCGATGTTGCCCATCAGATAGAGATTCTTGATCTTTGCCACACGCTAAATGAAATGGAAGGGAAAACGGTCGTCATCGTGTTGCATGACTTGAATCTGGCAGCGAGATACGCTGATCATATGATCGCACTTAAAGATCAAACCGTTTATGCAGAAGGTAAGCCAGAACAAGTTGTGACGCCAGAGATGATGAGAGCGGTATTTTTCCTGGAGTGTGAGGTGATTCCTGATCCAGTTACGGGTACGCCGATGACAATTCCGTACGGGAAAAAGGCGATTAGACGTAATGATGTACGTACACTTGCACGCTGAATTCGAAAGGGTGAGACAAAATGAGTCATACCGTAACCATAGATAACCTGTCTTCATTCGGAATTGAACGATCCACCCAATCGACGGTTGGCTTTCGTATGGACGAAATGCTCGATCCTCAACGTTGTCGTGATTTTCTAACAGAGTATATGGAGAGGATTGAAGCACCGAACATCAAAGTTGCCGCCTCACTCTTTATTAAATATTATGCTCGTGTTTCCGTCGGCTCGTTGCTGTATAGCTTAGGTAACTACCATTGTGCACTTGCGATGCCTCTGAAAGGGTGTGTGTTTAATGGCGACCGAAAAAAGCTGTGTGTCCATGAAAACGAATGTGTATGGCGGATGTGTCATTCAGAGAACCGAGAAGCATGGAGACGAACCGTTTTACAGCAATTTTTTACAGAGCATTTTACCCCTCTCATTCAAGCGTTAACGAAAGTCCGGATCTCTTCAAGGATCCTTTGGGAAAATACAGCGATTCGTATTCATTCAGTGTATAGGAAGTTGTTACAACTTCCTTTGACAGTAGAGGAGAAAATTCTGATTCAATCTGACTTTACTTTTCTAAAAGAAGCAGAAGGATCGCTCTTTGGGCTCGCACATAACCCAATGTCCCCTTACTTACGAGAAGAAGCGATTTACGGAACGTCGTGTACGCGCAAGACGTGCTGCTTATTTCATCGCATCGAAAATAAAAAAGAAGATTTAGAACGGTGTGTAATTTGTCCGTTAGAACGGTAAAGGAAGGCTTTTCAATCAGTTCGTAGTAATAGTATGACTCATTCAATAGACCCAATTATTAATGGTTGGAACAGTTATCGGTTTAACTCCCCTGTAATACGGGCATCTATTCATATGCCTCAAAATAACGGGAGGGAATCTACCATGTTATGGACGATTTTTATCGTTATACTTGTACTTTGGCTACTTGGTTTCATTAGTGGCTTTGGTGAAGGTCTCATACATTTACTACTGATCGTTGCACTCGTTGTGCTTATATTCCAAATGATTACCGGTCGAAGGTAGCGAAGAAGAAGGGAGACCTTCTTCTTTATTTGTTTACGAACAACCTTAGGGAGGAACAACATGAGAAGATGGGGTGCACTAGTTTTAGGTGTTGTTTTGTTAACCGCTTGTGGAAATGATGTAGAGGAAATAGCATCTGACAATGATGGGGATCTTGATGAATCGACGGAACCGAGCGTGGAGCAAGAAGCGATTGAGGAAGAAGAGAATCCAAACGAAGAAAACGATGAGTTTGAAGAGAATGGAGAAGATACAGATCTAGCAGTAAAAGAACTTGTAGGAGAAGAGTATGCGTCTGCCACGACGAAAGAGGATCAGTATGTGCAGGCTGGAACATTTACTGGTGGAGAAATGACAGATGGTAGAGTCGTAGGGAACATCGATCAAGGAACTCATGATGAGTATGAACGGCTTGTATTTGATATATATGAAGGGGTATATGACGAGATCGAAGATCCCGTAGACATCCCAAATGATTTTGAAGTAACGAAAGAAACGTACCCTTCACGACTCATGTACACGTTAAGTGGCATTCGTGGTCAGCCAGCAGATGTGCCTGATTTATCGAACATGAACTTATTTTCTCAGATGGAGACCGTACCTTATTTTGATGATGCTTCGATTCAATATGCAGTGTACGTTCAAGAAGCAATTGAATTTGAAATATTTGAAATGCACAATCCAGCGAAGATCGTCACCGATGTGCGCCAGATGGAAACAGAAGAAGAATACACGACCGTTTACTCACTCCGAACCGCTTCCATACCTGAAGGTGAGACCGTCGAGGACATTCAAAGAGCGGAAACAGACTTTCAGGAGATGGGTGGAGAACAAGTGAGAATTTTGCACGCTGAAGACAGCAGTGTGTTTGTTGAAGAAGGGTACTATGTGACGTTTGAGGAAGCTGAAGAACGTAAGAACGAACTTGAAGACGACGGGTTCGACATGGGATTACACATTGAAGAACGTGGCGTATATGACATGCCGGAAGCAATTCAGTAGGGTGAACACAATTATAGGTAGCGTTTGAATGATCGGGGCGGGGCTGTAAGGCGCCGCATTTTTCTACGCTGAGGGAGTCATCCACTATGGTAAGATTTTCTCGAATTTGCTAGCGTTTTCGGCTGAGATTCGTACCATTGGTCATTCTATGGTAATTTTTCTCGTTCCTGTGGTAGGATTTTTAGTAAAACGTCTCGTAAAACAAGGGAAATCTTACCTTAGAATCATCTACGGTAAGATTTTATCCCTAAACCGTGCCCCGGCAAATGACCCAAGGATAAAGTTGAGATCTAGAACTACACTCATTATAATGAATAGTAAAATAATTAGAGGTGAGATCTATTTTTTACGTTCAAACGTTACCTGACTATCGGGTTATTGGTCTTAAACTGGACGTCTCGTTCACAAGCATTGAAGAAATTCCCATGCTCATCGAGCAGTCCATACAAAGAAAGAAGGAGCTTGTGGATATTAAAGAGCCGCACGTCAGATACGGGCTCTCTTACCATACGCGGCCGGACGGATTCGTATACTACTCAGCGTTTCATGTGAGTGAAGAACAAGAGGTGCCTCCAGGATTTGTAGAGCTCGTTATTCCAGAAATGACCTATCTCGTAACCGCCCATGAAGGTGGGTCCATTGAAGCCACGTATATGCAGGTGAACGAATGGCTTGAATCTAGTAAGTATGTGCCGTATACGAGCAATGATCAATCGTATTATGATGCGTTGCCGATCAAGCATGAGAAGTATGAAACAGATGCCGATCGGTTTGAAATTCGCATTCCCATCATCAATAAGAATTACAAGAAGGTGCTTCGATGATTGAGAGGAAAGAGCGGTACGATGGTGTGATTGAAGAGTACATGTGTGTGCCGCTTTTCGTGCGACCTGAACGAGAAGCAGTATTGTACCATCACATCGAGAAGCCTTTTCGTATACAGTCGAATCAGTTCGCACTTACCGTTCCTAAAGGTGGGTGTACGTGTGCTTTTTATTGGACCGACCGTCCGTACAACGTATATGTATTTCGAGATACAAGAAACCGTCTTATTGGCACCTACATCAACATTGTCGGTCAAACTGAAATTACTGAATCCTATGTCTTGTATGAAGATCGCATTATTGATGTTGCGGTTTGTCCGGCTGGCAGGTTGGCTGTGCTTGATGAGGAGGAGCTTCCTGTAGCAATGAATGTTTTCGAGGGCGGGCGTGTCGAGCATGCGCTAAATCGTGTATTAACCGAACTGCCCACACTTGTTCCTGCTGTTATTCGAACATCTGAACAGATGCTAAAAAATATGGTAAAGGGGGAAGACAATCGACAGGGGAAATGAAAAAAGCTGTTGAGGCTGCGACTCCTGATAAATCGTTATTCGCATCACTCGGGGATATCGGTTCAAGTAGCGGGAGAAGAGGGGGCGTACGAGTTTGAGGCAATGCCACTCGAACAAGCCTCTTTGTGAATGACGGCATTTCTTACGAAGAAGCACTACAGCTATTTGCAGACTTTTATTATGAGCAGAGTAATTGGCCGATGGAAAAATGCTGAATGGAACAAAGCCCTAGGAAGGAGTGAAAGCATCGTGAATGTGCCGATCAACAGTTCAGGAATTGCAGTTGTGCTGCTAAAGGGCAACCACGTATTGCTATTAAAAAGAAACGATGCACCCCTTCAAGGCGCGTGGTGCTACATTGGTGGAGGTATAGAGGAAGGGGAGCGGCTCTTCGTGAAATTGAAGAGGAAACGGGGGTTACAGACGTTTCTCTGTACACGTCCAATACATTTGATCAGTTCTATTCACCGGACCGAAATCAAATTTATCTCGCCCCGGTGTTTGTCGGGCTTGTCAAAGACTCAACACCGATTGTCTTAAATGATGAACATAGCGAATACCGGTGGTTAACGATTGAAGCGGCAAAAGAGCAGGCGACGATGCCGGGCAATGATCAGGTGCTCGAGTTTATTGAAAAGCATTTTGTCCAACAGGCCCCTCGAGAACAACTGCATATTGTTACGAGGAGCGAATGAGACTTCATCAAATCATCGTGACAATGCTTTCAATGAGTAAGTATAGGCCGGTTCCGCCGAGTATGACGTATAAGATTCGTTTGAACGTTTTTTGATCAAGCCAATCAAACAGTTTCTGTCCGGCAAAGATGCCGATCAGTACAACTGGAATGGAATAGAGGATCGTTTCCCAAACGATACGGTTCGTTCCTAAGAGTGACATGTGGGCAATGAGGCTAAACGTATTGATGAAAAGCGAAAACGCAATCGTTGTTGACCGGACCCGATTCTTCTCAGCGTCACCGCCAGTGAAATAAAGCAACATCGGAGGGCCCGACATTCCGATGCTCGTCGTAAACAATCCAGAAAATCCGCCAACGATATAATCTCTATTCTTCGTGGGACGAATGGATACACGCGTGATGAGTAAGACGGTGAGCAACAATAACACGACACTAATGCCGAGTTTAAACAGGTCAATGTTCACGGTGACAAATAAGAGGAAACCAAGCGGCGCGCCGAGTACGCTACTGATTATAATTCGTTTTAACAAAGGCGCATGCAACGACCCGCGAATCTTGCCGATAAGGAATAGAGAAATGAAGATCGTTAAGATGATATTAATTTGAATCGCTTCTTGTGGGGGGAAGATGAGCAGAAGTAGAGGCATAGCCATGATGGAAAACCCAAACCCTGTGCTCGTTTGCAACACCGACGCCACAAAGATTAAACAGATAAAAAAGAGGAGCGTCATTGAAAAGGCCTCCCAACGTTCAGTCTACATAAGCCTATCATGACTTTTTCTACTTGAATAGAAACGTTTACGCTTTCGATAGGCATCACCTAGTCCTAACTCATCATTCATAAGCGTCTCCATTTGCGCGAGGTCTTCACGTGTCACATACAAGTCGCGCTCAGACCAATCAATCATATACACAAAATAAAATGAGGCAATCGGTCGAAACGTCACCGTCGAGTCAGGAAATCGATCAAAGATCGCCCGAACTTGGCCCTTTCTCCAATACCCGTAACTCAAAAGTTTCAACACTCGCCACCTCCCGCTATCTATCGTCCCTATTCCCCAATTTTTCAAAGATTAATGATATCATTTTATAAAAAGGAGTGGTATTTCAATGTACACCGATGGAGAGATTACGATTCGGCCGGTTCGAGACGAAGATATGGAGCGGTTATGGGAGTTGTTGTATCGCGAGGAGAACCCCGAATGGAAAAAGTGGGACGCACCGTACTTCACGCATCGTACAATGCCTCTTAATAGATTTTTGGAAAGGAGAGACGAGTGGGTCAATTCCGATGACGGTTGGGTCATTGAGGCAAATGGCATTGTCATTGGCACGGTCACGTACTATTATGAGGACGAGATGAAGAATTGGTTGGAAATGGGCATTGGTATTTACGATCCAGAGTGGTGGGGTGGGGGCAGTGGTTCAAAGGCGCTACGTCTCTGGATGGATCACCTCTTTTCGACGCTCCCGCTCGTACGTGTCGGTCTGACGACTTGGTCAGGGAATGAGCGTATGGTTCGTGTTGCCGAGAAGCTTGGCATGAAGATGGAGGCGCGAATTCGGAACGTTCGGTTTTATAATAATCACTACTATGACTCCATTCGTATGGGGGTTTTACGAGAAGAATGGGAGCAGCTTTGATGAGGGAAGTCCGGTCTTACTATGAACAGTTTGACGAGTGGGGCAGGTTGGACCGCGAACCCGTAGAGTTTCAAGTGAATCTTCACTATATGAGAAAGCACTTGCCGAAATCCGGAACGATTTTGGATAATGGCGCTGGACCTGGGAAGTATGCAATTGCACTTGCGGGCAGTGGTTACACTGTGACGGTGACGGATTTGACGCCCGGGTTGGTCGTACAAGCCGAGCAACACGCAAAAGATGCAGGCGTACATGCGTCGATGGACGGGTTTTATACGAAAGATGCGAGAGATTTGTCCGGCTTTCGAGATGGCAGCTTTGATGCCGCGCTCATGCTTGGTCCTCTCTATCATTTGCAAGAAGAAGCCGACCGGCGGCTAGCCGTTCAAGAGTTAGCCCGTGTGACTCGTATGGGAGGCGTGATTTTCGTGGCATTTATGCGAGAACGAGGCACGTATTAAATGCACTCACGAAACCGCATAAATGGCAACCACATGATGAATTCGAGGCCATCAAGTCATTTAATGAAACCGGTGTGTTCAATCATGCTCAAAGTGGTCGGTTTACAGGGGCGTACTACTATGACATTGA
The DNA here is from genome assembly GCF_000698105.1 of Geomicrobium sp. JCM 19037. Classification (NCBI taxonomy): domain Bacteria; kingdom Bacillati; phylum Bacillota; class Bacilli; order Caryophanales; genus Geomicrobium; species Geomicrobium sp. JCM 19037. Next base: position 45,207 of record NZ_BAWZ01000002.1, read on the forward strand.
AAACATTGTTCCGTTTATGGAATCTTTCGGGTTCGAAACGAAAGAATTGATCGGTTCAAATGTAGGGACAATGATGACCGAAGAGCAGTGGGCGTATTGGCGAGCACGGAAAGAAGATCGAGAAGTGACAGAGTGGCTCATTAAAGAAGCAACGAACCCTTACATGCTTGGCAGTTCGTCTCATCTCCTCTATATCGGGCAAAAAGGGAGGGTGTAACGTTGGACAAAGAAGAACAAATACTCGAAGAAATTCGCGGGCTACGACAAGACCTTGCAGAAGAACGTAAGAAAAAAGGGTTTTCCCCCGTTTTGGCTATTGGTGCAGTGATTCTAGGCTTTACGATCATCGGACCGATCGTCGGCATGTTCATTACCAGCTTTTTTGGGTAGCCTCACACGTACAGGCGCAAGGGTCAAATGACCTTTGCGCTGTATACGTTTCTCGCGGGGCGTTGGGGCTGGCAGGTTATCCTTCATGTAAGCCTATTTTCAGCTTCTATGATGTGGTTTTCTTGAAAGTAACTATATAACTTGAACGAAAGAACTTCACTGAATTCGATGACCGAGATCGATTTCGTTTCGGCCCCGGCGGGGCCGACGTGTCGTTGGCACTTCAGCCTGGAATCTGCGCGCAAGTTTGGAGAAATCGGCGCTAAAATTAGAGAAAAGCGCAAACTTGCGCGCAGATGGGGGGAACTTGAGCGCAGAACGGTCGTTCGTCTTGTCTGCATGTGCCGCCATCTCCTGAGGCAATGGGTTCAGAGAACCATCCTTTGCATTTCCAAGCCAAAAACCTAGCAAGACGTCGGCGCGAGCCGCGCCGAACCGAGTTCGGTTTCGTTTCGGCTGCGCTCAGGCCCACAGGTTGCTCGTTTTTGGGCATTGAATCTGTGCCCGAGTTGGAACAACCTGCGTAAAACAGCACCGCGCTCCCGCTCCAACCCAACACCCAACAGTGCAAATCAAGAAAATCTTAAGTTCATCCTATACAGACAAACAGCGAAGATCATTCCATAGACGATGCCACGGGCAGATTTCCGCTGTTTTCGGGCAAGCCAACTTGGCTTATCAAGGAAAGTGGCACACTCTTTCAAGAGTCTACGCAAAACTTGAGATACAAAAAAGGAGGCGGTTACTCACCACCTCCTGCTCAATGATTCGCCTGTTATTCGTCTTGCAGTTCTTCAAAAGAGTCAATATCCATATACGTTGGCACTGCAACACCAGTCACAGCTCCGACTGAGTTCGGGCCGAGGTCTTCAAAATCGCCGTCAAATTCTTCGAAAAGCGGTGTTTGGTTTGGGTACCAAGCGGCAAGGAGCGCGTCCGCTGAGTCAGTGGCAAGACCGCCGTACATCATGTTGACTGCAACTTCGTTCAAGTGCGGCGTATAGCCGAGGTCTTCAAGCATGACAGCGGCCATATTCGTGGCTGCTTGTGCGTCTGACCAAGCTTCAAGTACGAATCGAACTTCTTCACCGTCACCTTCGCCAACACCATCAGTCCATTCTTCTACACGTTCAGGGTGGTCTTCAAGCCAAGTGCGTGCCGCATCTTCCGCAGCCATCTCATCAACGTCCATCATTTCCATTACTTCTTGTTGTTCGTCCAATTCAAATTGGAATTGATCTAAAAACTGATGAACGTCGGGAAGATCTTCCTCTAATCCGTTACGCACAAGCGTATGCACATCGTTTTCAACTGTTACGACTTCCTCTGGGTCTTCAAGGAACTTAAGGTCGTAAGCATTAAATTTCCAGTGTGGTTGCCAAGCCGTAATAATGATCGGCTCTTCGTCTTGATATGCAGAATCCAGAGCAGCGACCATTGCGCCTTCCGAACTACTCGTTAACGTCCACTCATCCAACCCATAATGATCAAGTGCTTCCTCGGTTGTGTCCATCATCACTGAACCAGGTCTATGCCAATAATCTCGTATTCGACTTGTTCGCCAATACTTGCAGACGATTCTTCACTATCTTCATCGGTGTCTCCACAAGCGGTAAGTACCATCGCTGTGCTTGCTGCTGCACATATGATTGCGAATTTCTTCATCCGTCGTTATCCTCCTGTTGTTTTGCGTCTAAAGTCTTTATAAAAGTTATCATGCTATACTAGATTGTACAAATCGACTCGGAGACGATTTCGTTGAGAATTCGGATGATTTCTAGAAATAAGTGAACAAACACACGAGTATTGGCAATCATGCTCATTGAAGCTGATGATTTGCACAATTTGTCGGAATTTCTGTAATTGGTTTTTTGCGCGTGTTGCAATACGTCTACACGCGTCCTAATATGTAATACATCAAATGGTTGAGGAGTAGATGCAGAGCATGCGAGCGTTTTTAAAGAGAAAAGGAATTCGAATATCGTGGCGTACATACATCATTACCGCCTTCAGTTACATGACGCTCGGTCTGTTTTCTACGCTACTTATCGGTTTAATTATTAGTACCGTCGGAGAACAGTTGGAGATCGGTTTTCTCGAAGATATGGTCTGCTCGCCATGAGTTTATTAGGACCTGCCATCGGTGCCGCCGTTGCCTACGGCCTCGGCGCCCTCCGCTCGTCATGTTCTCGGCAGTTGTATGCGGGGCAGCAGGGGTTGAGCTCGGTGGACCTGCCGGGGCATTTGTCGCATCACTCATCGCAATCGAGTTCGGAAAGCTCGTATCCAAAGAGACGAAATTTGATATCCTGCTCACCCCATTTGTGACGATTGCCATTGGTTATACCGTTGCCGCCCTCATCGGTCCCCCGATCGATAGTGGAATGCGTGAGTTCGGTGCGGTTGTAAACTGGGCCACAGAACAAGAACCGTTATTTATGAGCATGATTATCGCTGCCTCATGGGCCTCGCCCTCACCGCCCCTATTTCCAGTGCCGCCATCGCCATCATGATTGATTTGGACGGTCTTGCTGCAGGGGCGGCAACGATCGGCTGTTGCGCGCAGATGATTGGATTTGCCGTGAGTAGCTATCGCGAAAACAAACTCAGTGGCCTCGTATCCATGGGCGTAGGCACCTCCATGCTGCAAGTGCCTAACATCGTCAAAAACCCGTGGATCCTCATTCCGCCGACGTTAGCAGGGATCCTAATCGCCCCTGTTGCCATCGTTCAATTCGGCATGATCAATAACGCCGAAGGTGCAGGTATGGGGACGAGCGGGTTTGTCGGCCAAATTATGACCTTCACATCGATGGGATTCACCTTCGAAGTGCTCATGCTCATCTTACTGTTCCACATCACATTGCCTGCCTCGTGGCGCTGCTCCTTTCCGAGTTAATGCGCAAAATGAAACTCATCAAGCCAGGAGATATGAAGCTCGAAGAAGAGTAGAGTAGGCGGTCTGATGTCGGAAGCGAGCAGTTCGGTGTCGAAACCGTGCACATGCGTGTCGAAAGTGTGCACGCCGTTGTCGAAACAGTGCACTTCCCTATCCACAGCGCCCTTATCCCTGTCTTTGCACAGAATAAAACACCGACATTAGTGTGCCGGTGTCGCAGCACCTCGGGGTAGAGGAGAGGTTGTCGAAAGCGTGCACTCCGGTGTCGAAAATGTGCACTTGCATGTCGAAAGTGTGCACATCCGTGTCGAAAGCGTTCACTTGCACCTCCTTCGCCATGTACCGGCTAGTTTACTGGCAGTTTCACCCACCTTCCGGCCGTATCGAAGTTGAATTTTTTTACGAATCGTCTTGCGGCAAAGCGGTCAGGGAGCTTGAGAAATGCCACGAGTTCATTCAAACGGATGTACGGCCCGAATAAACGAGCATAATCTTCGAGAGCGCGAACGGGGGCACTTGCGTCGAGCTTCCCGCAAGTTCGACAGTGCCACGTCCCGTAGAGGTAGTGCATCACTACGCGTGGGCAATGGGGACATAGCACTCCGGCATGAAGGTCGGAAGGCTGGATGTCGTAGCGTTTAAATGGCTGCAGAACATAAGGTTGGTGGCTACATGTTAAGAGGTGAGCAAGTTGCTCAGCGTGTGGGAAAAGGGGTTCGGAAGTAGGCTTAAGGTTGAATAGAATATCAAGTGCCGCCACCGGCCGGAGCACATGTTTGGCAAAAGGGTGGGGCGGTAGCGGATCAAGCATTGCATTTCTGTTCGTCAAAACGGTATAGGCTTCAATTGGTGGATGAGTGATGTTATGTTTTCCAAGCCAATGTTTGAGCTGTGATTTTTGCTGAAATGCTTGCCGGACTGGGTCTGCAAAAATATCCGTATGTCCATCTTTTGAGCGAATCAGCTGTTGACGATCAAAGTCAAACGACAGCTGACCTGTAATGTTCTTAATTTCGAAGATGATCATGGCGTGAGGGTGAATAAGAAGTGTATCAATTTGAAAGAAGTCAGTGGACGAGTTGAGGCGAAGCTGATGGATGTAACCGTGGGACGAAGTATTCTGCTGCCTGAAGTAGTACTGCATGTGCTGTTCGCCAGCAAAGCCGGCTCGTTCATGAGAAAGGTCTCGTTCAACGAGTGGATAGGCAGGGTGGTGGAAGTTGAGCCGCTCTTCGAGGGCGGTAAGGGTTTGAATCGTGGACGGTGTAATGAGAGGTTTTAAGATCAGTACAATCCCTACTTTCTATAAAAGATTAACCTATTTTTATACTATATAGTCTGAATTGTCAATCCTTGTCATTCTACACAATTTCCGAAACTAATGGTAGACTTTCAACTATAGATAGAAAGGGGATGTTGTTGTGCCACAAGTTACAGTCGAAGGAAAAGGTACGTTTGAAGTAGAAGAGGGAAAGAAGCTTGTCTTAGCATTGGAAGACAATGGCATAGACATTTTGCACCGTTGTGGTGGAAATGCGAAATGCACGACGTGTCGATGTGAGGTGCTTGCAGGCGAACCCGGCCCGATTGGTGAAGCAGAGCAAGAGGTGCGAGAGCGAAGAGGAATTGAAGAAGATCACATTCGCTTATCTTGTCAAATTCGCGTCCAGTCTGACTTGACGGTGAAACCGATACGCACAGCGAGTGCGGAAGGTTTGGATGCAGGCCCACGTCCGGTAGATTAATTATTGGCTGTTCAGCTATACGAGCTGAGCAGCTTTTTATGTGATTAAATTTAACAAATAGTTTGCAAACTAACCTGCTCTGCTATAAGATAATTCTTAATTAGTCATAAACTAGGACTAATTAAGAATTCGTTCGAGAGGAGGATTTGTCATGCATGTATTGGATTGGGTTGTGGTAGTGTTCTTCTTCGTACTCATGGTCGTCATTGGGGGATGGTCGTTTCGGAAAGTGCAAGGCTCAAAAGATTTTTTTGTAGCAGGGGGAAAGTTACCTTGGTGGTTATCGGGCATCTCTCATCATGTCTCTGGGTATAGTGGGGCAGTGTTTGTTGCTTACGCAGGGATTGCATACACTCACGGATTTACAATTTATGTCTGGTGGGCGCTTGTCATCGTTGCGGCTGTTCTTATTGGTGCATTTACGATTGCTCCGTTGTGGGCAAGATTACGTGTGAATTATAACATTGAGTCACCAACCGAGTATCTAGCTTTACGCTATAATGTTGCTTCTCAGCAAATGATGGCGTGGTCAGGGGTTATCTTAAAGCTGTTTGATGTGGGTGCCAAATGGGCAGCGATAGGTATTTTACTTAGTTTATTTACAGGAGTTCCGGTTGAGTATGGCATCTTAATTTCGGGCGTGGTTTCTTTAATTTACATCACAATCGGGGGATTGTGGGCAGATGTGTGGACGGATCTTGCGCAATTGGTCATTCAAATGGTGGCAGCGCTTACAATGTTCTTCGTTGTCATAAGCATGATGGGTGGCGTGAGTTCGATTACTGGTATTTGGAGTGAACTGCCAGAAGGTCACACACAGGCGTTTAATGAGCCGTATACGTTGTTATATGTTCTTTTGTATTTCTTCGTTGTTTTCCTTAGCTACAATGGGGGAACTTGGAACTTAGCCACTCGCTATATTTCATCGCCTTCACCTAAAGACGCGAAGAAAAGTGCATTGCTATCTGCAGGACTTTATTTAGTCATACCGCTCATCTTGTTTTTCCCAATGTGGGCCGCACCACTAATATTACCAAACTTAGAAGATCCTCAGCAGTCATATGCACTTCTAACAATGGAGTTACTTCCGGTTGGTTTGGTTGGATTGGTGTTGTCGGGCTTGTTTGCAGCGACAATGTCAATGACATCTGCAGATGCGAACACGGTTTCAGCGGTAATTACGAGAGATATTTTACCTGTGGTCTCAAAAAAATTTCGAGGTATGGATCGAAAAAAATCTCTACGTTTAGCACGAATTACGACATTTATCTTTACATTTGCAACATTAATTATAGGAATACAACATGAGCAATTCGGTGGAGTATTTGGACTTATCATTGAATGGTTCGGTGCACTAATTGGACCGATTTCTGTGCCGATGATTCTCGGTTTGGTTCCAGCATTTCGATATTGCAACTCAAAAGCTGCGATTGCTTCTGTTATTGCTGGATTGAGCATGTTCGTCGTAACAAAAATCGTAGACGTTCCTCTATCATTAGCGGTAGGCTCGCCGGTTGTTACATCGCTAATCGTATTTATTGGTCTAGGGATTTTGAGTCGTAATCAGCCAATCAAGCCTGAAGTGGCAGAGCTTTTGAATACAAAATCTGTGAAACATTCCGATTCATATTCTAAATCGTTGTAAAAGGTTGTGAATGAAAATTGGAAGATGAGCAATTAATCAAAAAGTATAAAGAAGAACTGATTGAGCGTATGCTTCCTTTTTGGGAGCGGGCTGTAGACCGTGACTACGGCGGAGTGTTTACTTGTTTTGTGAACGATCAAGAACAGCTAGTGAGTAAAAGGAAATACATTTGGTCTCAAGGCAGGTTTCTATGGCTGAGCTGCTGGCTGCTACAATTAAAAAGAGAAGGTTCCATTTCGTTATCTGAGGCGTGGGAGGACTACGCAGACAGAACCTTCACATTTCTCATGGAGCATGCTTTGTTAGACAACGGCCACGCTGTTTTTGCGGTGGAGCAGGATGGAACAAAAATTGATGATCTTATGGATACGAGTATTTTCGCCGATTGTTTTCTGTTGCTCGGATGCAATGCCTATGCAAGGTTAAAGCAAGACAGATCCATTTTTTCAGATGTAGAAGTGATGTACACCAAACTGTTATCTCGCATTGATAGTGGAAATTTTCAAACCGATCCTTATCCAATTCCTGAAGGCAGTCGGTCTCATTCTGTTCCTATGATTCTGTTGAACGTTGTCACGGAAATTTATGAGACGGCCACTTCTCTAAAGATTTCAAAAAAAGATCATTATCTTTCTCATATTCAACGGTTTATTGATGAGATTCTTTCTTTAGTAGAAGAGAATCGTATTGTTGAGATGACTTCAACCAATCCTGAATCATTGCTAAGTCGTCACGTCAACCCAGGCCACACGCTAGAAAGCGCTTGGTTTATCATCCACGGTTTAAGATACGTAAAAGAAGATGTACGAGTAGAGACGTTGGAACAATTGGAAACTCTCTGCGTTCATGCACTTAAAAAAGGCTGGGATACCGAGTTTGGAGGCTTGCTCCGTTTTGTCGATGTGGACGGTTTAGAGCCGGAGGGTGAACAATATGATACACATTATGAATGGTTAGTCGCGGCTACTTGGGATACAAAATTATGGTGGCCTCATGCAGAAGCGTTGTATACAACCCTTTTGCTCCGCAACCTTTCCGGTGATTGTATTTGGAAAGATTGGTATGAAAAATTAGAATCATATGTGTTCAAAACGTTCCCGCATCCAGATCAGTCAATTGGAGAATGGATCCAAATTCGTGATCGCAAAGGGGAACCGTTAAACCAAGTTGTTGCGCTACCGGTAAAGGATCCGTTTCATATTATTCGCGCTTATATTTTGGTGATTCAATTATTGGAAGGTGAGATGCCTTATGCGTTTAGGGTAAGTAAAAAAAACATTACGCCAAAAACACCGGTCGAACTTGCTGGGTTTGCTCATCGGTTAGGGAATTATGATGACGTTTACCAAGATATTTATATACGTGCTTTCTGGCTAGAGACGAAAGCGAATGATGTACTTTTAATTGTTGGAGATTTCTTATGGTGGGACGATAATGGTGTTAAAACACTGAAGCGAAGAATTGAAGAAGAATACAGCATTCCACAAGCGTTTATCGTATTCTCTGCAACGCATAATCACTCAGCTCCTCAAACAAGTCAACGGTTCAGCATTGATCTTGGAAGACCTTCTCTAGATTACATTGACCAAGTCATGAGAACGACGATGCAATGTGTGCAACAGGCGAAGTCTTGCAGTGAGCGAGTCGAACTTTATACGTATGCAGGTGAGTCACATATTGGTGTGAATCGGCGTCGGTCGGTGAATGGAGAAGTTTGTATGATGCCAAACAATTCTGGCTCTATCGATCGTGACCTCACCGTTTCCCAATTCAAGACGTTGGATGGCAAACCGCGAGCAATTTGGATTCATCATACGTGTCACCCGACATCAACGGATGCGAATGTTGTTTCAGGAGAGTATACAGGTGTTTGTTGCGAGAAATTGGAGGAGCAATTCCCTAACGCTGTTGTAGCAATATTGCAAGGGTTTAGCGGAGATATTCGCCCGAACCTCGTTGACGAAGGAGAGTTTGTCAAAGGAACAATCGTAGAAATGCAAGATCTTGGGAAGCAATTTTTTCAAGAAGTCATCAATATTTGTGAATCAGAAGGGATGGCGTGTGACATTCAAGATGTACATACCGCCCACGAGACACTGCCAATGACGTTTGGACAACCAAGAGAAGACGTTGAGGTACCAGATTGGCCGGACATTGTTCAAGATCAATCAGCGTATAACATTGAATTACATTATATAGACTTCGGCTCGTTTCAATGGCTAGCTTGCAACGCAGAAGTCGTTCACGAGTATGGGTTATTCTTAAAACGACTGAAGCCCAATCTTCTGCCGCTAGGTTGTGCGAATGGGATGGTCGGGTACATTCCGACAGCGAATCAAATTCGATCAGGTGGGTATGAAGCAGACGAATCGGTGTACTACTTTGGCTATCCTGGTCCCCTAACGACGGATATTCAATCCCGCTTTGAAGATAAGCTACACTCGTTAATTGTGAAAATAAATGAAACAAAGGAGCAGGAGTCATCATGGTAGAGGTTTTAAAGGAAGGTAAAGTTGAGAAACTAGCATTTGCTGTATGTTCGGATCGTGACACGATGGGAAAGCAGGCGGCCATTCATGCAGCCGAGTATATTAAACAACTTCAGCAAACAAAGAAAGAGATTCGAATCATTTTTGCATCTGCGCCATCACAAGATACTTTTCTTGCCTATCTAACACGTGATGAAGCGATTGATTGGACAAAAATTGTAGGTTTTCATATGGATGAATACATCGGGTTGCCTGCAGATTCAGATCAATGGTTCAAATCCTACCTACAATCACACTTAACAACCCAAGTACAGTTTAAACAGTTTCATTTTATTAATGGAGGGGTCGATCCTTCGGCAGAAATAAAACGGTATCAAACGTTATTGGGCGAGGAAGCGATTGACTTAGTGTGCATGGGCGTAGGTGAGAACGGCCATATTGCTTTTAATGATCCACCCATTGCAGACTTCCACGACTCAGAGGCAGTTAGAAAAGTAGAGTTGGATTCAGTGAGTAGACAGCAGCAAGTGAATGATGGATGTTTTCCTCGTATCCAGGCAGTTCCGACGCATGCTGTGACACTTACAATTCCAACGCTACTCTCCGGTGCAAAAATTGTTTGTACTGTACCAGGTTCACCCAAAAAGGAAGCTGTAAAAAAGATGTTAAACGGTCCAATACACGCATCGTGTCCAGCTAGTATTTTAAGAACTCACGACGATGCTACGTTGTTTGTAGATAGTGAAGCTTTTGGAGGGTAAGTCAAAATGACTCACAATAAACATGTCATCACGGGAAAGCACTTTGAGTCGAATGTACAGATTGAGGTTGAAATCGAGGGGGGGGTTATCACAGCTATCAAAGAAGTATCCGATGAACTATCTAATGACTCCATCATTGCACCGGGTCTTGTAGACCTTCAAGTTAACGGGTATCAAGGCGTTGACTTTAATCATAAACCATTAGATCAAACACAATGGTCACAAGTCATCAAATCTCTTGCAGAAGTTGGGGTAACTTGCTTTTATCCGACAATCATTACAAATTCAAATGAAGCCTTAACTGAGATTTTTTCTGGAAATATCCAACAACTGAAGTGTATAGAGCATCGTCATGTGGTTGGGGGATTTCATTTGGAAGGTCCGTTCATCAGCTGTCAAGACGGACCACGGGGAGCGCATGCGAAGGAGCACGTTAGGCCACCGAGTTGGGATGAGTTTTGTCGGTTGCAAGAAGTCGCAGAGGGTGAAATAAAAATGATCACCCTCTCCCCAGAATGGCAAGAGGCGACTGATTTTATTAAGAGAGCCGTTCAAAGCGGAGTGAAAATTGCCATCGGTCATACTGCAGCAAACTCAGAGCAAATTGCAGAAGCGGTTCATGCAGGAGCAACGCTGTCCACTCATCTCGGTAACGGTGCACATCCAGAGTTGCCAAGACATCCAAATTATTTGTGGGACCAACTGGCAGAAGATGAACTATGGGCATCGGTCATTGCAGATGGTCACCACCTCCCTGAGAGTGTAGTTAAAACCGTCCACCGAATGAAGGTGAGAAAGATGATTCTCATTAGTGACAGTGTTGCATTGGCAGGTATGAAACCTGGAACATACCAGACACCCGTTGGTGGGGAAGTGACGTTGACGAGCGATGGGAAATTACACCTTAGCGAAAATGAAGAACTATTAGCTGGTTCTGCCAGTCATCTTTTGGACGGCGTAAAACATTGCGTTCAGAAAGGAATTATGGAATTTCCAGAAGCTTGGTGTAGAGCGTCTGTTCAACCGGCCAAATACATGGGAGTCACGCAGGAAAAAGGGATTCAAATTGGCGCGCCAGCGGACCTTGTTGTTCTTCGAACCGTAACCAATGGCTGGGAAGTCGAGCAAACTTACAAAGGTGGAGAAGAAGTGTTTAAAAAAGGAGAGTGAAAATGATGCTAACATCGCAGTATTACACAAAAGTTAATGAAATACTTACACTGATACTGGAAACAGAAGAAACAGCGATACGAGAGGCAGCACAAGCTGTGGCTGATCAAGTAACGGAAGATAAAGTATTCTATGTGTACGGACCAGGGGGTCATTCGAATTTGGCAGCTCAAGAAATTTTCTTTCGGGCTGGCGGGTTGATGCATGCCAGTGCAATATTAGATGAAGGCACACTGCTTAGTAGCGGTGCTCTACGTTCTATGGCAATAGAACGCACTCCAGGTTACGGTCGCATTGTCATGGAGAATGAACGCCTACAGACAGGAGATCTACTCATCATTGTCAATGCATATGGAATAAATGCGGCAACGATCGATGCCGCATTATACGCTCGTGAAAAGGGCATTAAAACGATCGGTGTTTCATCGATTGACCATGAAAAAGGAACACCAGCTACACATCCAGCAAGACATCCATCAGAGCGAAATCTGCATGAACTCGTGGATTACCATGTGGACTCAAAAGTGCAAGTTGGAGACGCCGTAATTGGTATTGCAGGTCAAGACCAGAAGGTAGGTGCAATGTCAACTTTTGCCAATGCGTTTATTTTAAATGCAATGATGATTGAAGCAACAGAAATCTTATCAAGCAAAGGGATACAACCGCCGATCTGGAAGAGTGGAAATGCCGAAGGCGGAGATGAGTGGAACGCTCAATTTATCGAACGCTTTAAAAAAGAGATCCATCATTTATAGGGATATGGTACGATATGCTTGCCTTGACCAATAAGGTGAGCTTTTTTTGATGGATGGGGGAGTGCAACATGTCAAAAGGTACGGGTATGTTAAGGGAGCGAAATAAACGAGCCATCCTATCGCTCATTAGAAAACAAAGAGAGACGACACGTCAGGACTTAGCAGATCAAACGGGTCTAAGCAAGAATACGATTTCTCTCATCGTTGATGAATTCTTACGAGAGAAGATAGTTAAGGAAAAAGGAATAAAACCAACGGGAACAAAAGGGAGACCGAAGATTGCAATTGCAATGCATGAAGATGGCTACCGGGCAATTGGAATTGGGATTAGTAAACGAACGATTGAATATGCAGTTGTAAATTACTATGGTGAGGTGTTAGAGAGCCAAGTATTCTCATTCGTTAATCATAACCCAGACGATACGAAAGCAGAAATCATGAAAATTTTAGAATATGTTGCAGTTTCGTATAACAATATACTGGGGGCTGCCATTGGAATGCCTGGAGTTGTTAATGACGAAAAGAGCATATTATACAGCTCAACGCATTTAGGATGGAAAGATGTCTCATTTATAGATCTACATACCTTTACATTCCCAATTTTCATTCAAAATAATGTTAATATGGGTGCGCTTAATGCGATGGAAAATGCGCCTCAAGAAATGGGGCCGTATACGTTCTACGTCAGTATTGGTGATGGTGTTGGCGGGACAATGATGATTGATCACTACATTGTTAACGGTGCAAGTGGAACAGCTGGGGAAATCGGCCATATCGCTGTTGATCCAGATGGGGAGCTGTGTCGGTGTGGACAGACGGGTTGTCTTGAAGTGTTAATCAATCATGAAGCCATGAAAAATCAGCATTCAGAAAAAGGAATGCACCGGTCGGGTCAACTTCTAGGGAAAGCGCTTGTTCAAGTGATCCATCTGTTTAATCCAGACCATTTGCTAATTGACAGCAGTTATCCGATGACCGAGCCATTTATTCGTGGGTGTATGAGTTACATGGAGATGAACGCGTTAGCGATTCCATTCAATCAAGCTCACGTATTATTTAGTGAGAAAAAGTTCAGCACATCTACGGGTGCTGGGTTGTATTGTATTTTGCAGCATGAAAGCAATGTGTGACGACGTGCTCAAAAAGAACTCCTCCAAGATTATAGGAGTTCTTTTTTTGCGAGTACGCACTCTAGTTCCTTTTTTGAGAACTGCTTTCCTCTATTAGTAAGACACAGGCGGCTGAATCGAATACAGTAGGTGTACTGTAGAGAGGAGGCTTCGTAATGGCGACAAAAACGTGCAAGATCATCATGAACGGAGTAACAGGCAGGATGGGGACGAGGCAGCATTTGATTCGATCAATCAAGGCGATCCGTGAGCAAGGTGGGGTTCGGTTAAAGGATGGAAGCGTTGTAATGCCAGAGCCTGTGCTTGTAGGAAGAAATGAAGAGAAGCTAGAGGCGCTGGCGAAGTCGCACAGCTTCACGGAGTGGACGACGAATTTGGACGTGGCACTCAAAGATGTGAACAACACCATCTACTTTGATGCGCAAACGACCAATCTTCGCGCAAAAGCTTTGAAAAAGGCGATAAATGCAGGCAAACATATTTATTGTGAGAAACCGACGTCAACTTCGTTTGAGGAATCATTGGCGCTTGCGAAGCTGGCGGATCGAAACGGTGTGAAGAACGGGGTTGTCCAAGACAAACTGTTTCTTCCAGGTGTACAAAAGCTTCGTCATTTGATTGCATCAGGCTACTTTGGCGATATTCTATCGGTGCGAATGGAGTTTGGGTATTGGGTGTTTGAAGGGGATTGGCAAGAGGCGCAGCGTCCTTCCTGGAATTATAAGCAGGAAGAAGGTGGCGGTATTATCGTCGATATGTTCCCACATTGGCGCTATGTGCTCGATGATTTGTTTGGTTCGGTGGAAGCGGTGAATGCGTATGCGGCTACACATATTCCGACGCGCGTGGATGAGCATGGGAACTCGTACAAAGCAACGGCCGAAGATGCGGCGTATGCAACGTTTAAGTTGGCGAACAACGTAGTTGCTCAAGTGAATTCTTCATGGGCGGTGCGCGTGAACCGTGATGATCTACTCACGATTCAAGTGGACGGTACGCACGGAAGTGCGGTTGCAGGGTTACGAGGGTGTAAGACACAACATCGCGTTAATACACCAAAGCCGGTATGGAATCCGGATTTGGAAAATCCGTTCACGTTCCAAGATCAATGGGAAGATGTTCCGAGCAATACGGTGTTTGAGAATGCGTTTAAGCATCAATGGGAATTGTTTTTGCAACATGTGTATGAAGATGCTGACTTTCCTTGGGATTTATATGAAGGGGCGAAAGGAACGCAGCTAGCGGATTTAGGTTTGCAATCTTCAAAGGAACAACGATGGATAGAGGTACCGTCGATTGAACGTGATGGAGGTGAGCGTTAACGTGAGTCTAACGATTCAACTTCCGACGGCAGATCGCCATCTGAAGACGTACACCGTGAATAGCCAACGATGGGCAGCGCCGACGGCTCCGATTTCTATCAAAAAAAGAAAGGTGTTTTCTGCGGTTCATGTTGTGGCAGATCCGTGGGCCGTTGATGATCCGCTTCGTGATGTAGGCATTGACTGGGAACATACGCTGCGTATCGCCATCATATTTGGGGGTTAGGGTTGTCGGTGGCTGAGGCGATGGATACGGCGCAACGAGGCATGGGGCTCGGGTGGTCGCATGCGAAGGAGTTGATTACGCGTTCGGTGAAGGAGGCGCGCGCGGTCGGGGGTGAGATTGCTTGTGGTGCGGGCACTGACCAACTGCTACCGGCGCCGTTATTGGCTTGGACGATGTGGTGCATGCGTATGAAGAGCAGTGCGCCCACGTCGAGCGAGAAGGCGGGAGAATTATTGTGATGGCGAGCCGCGCGCTTGCGCGTGTGGCATCGTCTCCCGACGATTATGCTCGAGTGTATGAACGGGTGCTCGAACAAGTGAAACAGCCGGTCATCCTCCACTGGTTAGGGATATGTTTGATCCGAATTTAGAAGGCTATTGGGGCAGTGACCAGCTTGATGAAGCGATGGACAGTTGTTTGAACATTATTCGTCAACATGAGAGCAAAGTGGATGGGATTAAGCTGTCGCTTTTAGATGCTTCGAAGGAAGTGGATATGCGCAGGCGTTTGCCAGACTCTGTTCGGATGTATACCGGTGATGATTTTCATTATCCAGAATTGATTGAAGGAGACGGCAGGCATTATAGTGACGCCTTGCTTGGGATTTTTGATGCGATTGCACCGGCTGCGAGTCGAGCCCTTGTTGACTTGGATGCGGGAAATACGAGTGCGTACCGTGAAACGATGGACAAAACGGTCCCGCTCGCCCGTCATATTTTTAAATCGCCAACGTTTTCTTATAAAACAGGCGTCGTGTTTTTGGCATATTTGAACGGTTTTCAGCCTCATTTTCGAATGATTGCAGGCGCAGAGAGTCACCGTTCGGTGTTGCACTTGGCGAGGATCTTTGAACTGGCAGACGAAGGGGATGTGCTGTTAAATCCAGAGCTTGCTGTTCGGCGTATGAGGTTGGTGTTGCAACAGGTAGGCATTTCGTGAGGGGGCGATCGTCATGATTCAAAGGCTAAGTTTAAACCAAATTACGACGGAAAATTGGGGGCTTGAAGAAGCGATCAAAGGGTGTGAGCGCCATGAGATCTCACACATCTCGATTTGGCGTCACAAGCTGCAAGCGTTTGGCCTTACGGAAACGAAGGCTTTGCTTCGAGATACAGGTGTAAACGTGTCCAGTCTTTGCCGAGGTGGGATGTTCCCGGCGGAGACGATTAGCGAGCGCAAGGCGAATATTGAAGACAACAAATGGGCGATTGAAGAAGCGGCAGAATTAGGTACAGATGTACTCGTCCTCGTCTGTGGAGGTATGAGTAGTCATAATCTTAGTGAAAGTCGGAAGTGGGTGCGAGAGGGGATGGAGCAAATTGTACCTTTCGCCGAGGAACATGGTGTGAAGCTCGGTATTGAGCCGCTCCACCCGATGTATGCGGCCGATCGTTCGGTCATTACGACACTTGGCGAGGCAAACGCATTAAAGCAACGTATTGGCTCCGAACAAGTCGGTGTCGTCGTGGACGTGTTTCACGTATGGTGGGATGTGAATCTATATGAAGAAATTCAACGTGCTGATGGCTCAATTCTCGGCTTCCACGTGTCAGATTGGAAAGTCCCGCTGCCGGATGTGTTTAAAGCGCGGGCAATGATGGGGGACGGGGTTATTGATATTCCTCGCATTCGCGCGGCTGTAGAAAAAAGCGGGTATGGAGGCCCGATTGAGGTGGAGATTATTAACCAACACATATGGGACCAACGTGAAGATGAGACGCTTCAGGTAATGAAAGATCGGTTTCTAAAATATGTGTGACAGTATAAAAAAGAGGAGCACAGGACGCTCTGCACCCCGTACTCCTCTATGGTTTGTCATTAGTAGCCGCTCTCGACACCGTCGCCAACAATACGGGCTTCGCGTAAGTCGAACACGCCGTTTGGATAGTGTATGAACCCTTCAATCGTATCCGAGACTCCTACGCGGAAATCGTCGTGTACGGTAGGGACCATTGTGGCTTCGTCAATAATGATTTGTTGTGCTTCTTTATAAATGTCCATGCGCTCGTCTTCATCTGTCGATCTTCTGCCTTCTTCAAGCAGCTCATTCACGTCTTCGTTCGTATAGAACGTACGGTTTCCTGAACCGCCGTGCATGTCAGAGTGGAAGACTGAATATAGCGCGTAATCCGCATCGGCTGTTACGGTTGTCCAGCCGAGGAGCACCATGTCGTGCTCGCCATTAGCTGTAGCGTCAAGTAAAGAACCCCACTCTACCGTCTGAAGGTCTACATCGATATTAATTTCGCTCAGTTGGTCTTGAATAACGACCGCTAATTGGTTGCTTACTTGGTCGCCTTCTTCATACCAAAGTGAAACGGAGAATCCGTCTTCGTATCCTGCTTCGTCCATAATCGATTGTGCTTCTTCAAGGTCATATTCTAACGGTTCAATGCCGTCACTATACCCATTTACGAGCGGGTTTACTGGGCCGACCGCTTCTGTACCATATCCTTGGAAGATCCCTTCAATAATGGTCGATTTATCAATTGCTTTCGTAATGGCACGACGCACGTCCACGTTATCAAATGGCTCAACCTCATTGTTCATGCCCAAGTAATCCAACCGCAAGCTTTCCACAGTGGAGAGTGAAACTCCATCCATCGTCTCTAGTGTGCCGGCGTTTGTAGGGTCAACATCGTCAGCGATATGCGCCTCGTTCGTTTCTAGCATACCGATTCTTGTGAGTTGTTCACTTACGACAGAATAGGTTGCGGAATCCAGTGGAACAGAACCGCCCCAATAATCTGCATAGTTCGATAGTACAACTTCATTTCCTTGATCCCAATTGTCTAATTCAAACGGTCCAGTACCGATCGGGTCGATATCTAAGTTGCGCTCGCCGTTCTCTTCTTCTTCAATGGCAACGGCACTCATCATTCCACCACCGTCATGGGCAAGGTGGGCAGGTAATGGCGCAAATGGATATTCTGTTGTGATGTGAACGGTATAGTCATCAACAACTTCTACGTCTTCAATCATTTCATAAAGAAACACACGTGGGTTCGCCGTTTCTGGTGCAACCGCACGCTCAAGTGTTGCTTTTACGTCATCTGCAGTAAACTCTTCCCCGTTATGAAAGGTAACGCCTTCCACGAGTTTGAATTCCCAAGTAAGATCGTCAATTTGTTCAAATTCTTCTGCCAAATGAGGCTGAAGTTCTGTATTCTCATCATGCATGACTAATCGTTCATATATGTTTGTGCGAATATGGCTGGAAGACGTATCGTTAGAGCCGTGTGGGTCAAGATCGACAGCGTCAGATCCCATGGCAAGCACAGCGTCTCCACCTTCGCTTGATGATTCAGAACCTTCTGTTGCGCTTGAGTCGCTACTCGTTTCTTCTGGGTCGCTTGAACAAGCCGCAAGCATCGTTACCGCTAGAAACCCTCCAGCAATTGTTTTGTATGTTTTTTTCATCGGATCCAATCCCCTCTAGTAAATTCTTCTAAGATGTTCGTAAAGCTCCTTTCTGTGAAATCTTTCATAATATTTGTTATCATAGCATTATATTAGAATAGAATCAAAAAAATTGAGAAAATAGATAATAGAGAAAGAAAAACAAGTGCAGGTAGATATAATGTATGAAAATTCTTACAATAAACGCTGAAGGAGAGGGATTATGAAAAGCTTTCGGGAGAGATTATTATCAGACTATAACAAAAAGTATGATCGTGATGGTATATCAGGAATGAGAATGGCGGAGAGACTGCACACGTTATCTAAGATTGGTGAGACAGACGACGGGGGTAGTCACCGGCCTGGATTTTCTGATGAGGAATGGGAAGCAAAGAAACAAGTTGCCGAATGGATGAAAGCTATTGGTATGGAAGTTCGTTTTGACGGAGCAGGAAACGTCATCGGGAAGGTAGTAGGGAAAAACCCGGGACTTCCAGCGGTAATCAGTGGTGCTCATTTGGATAGTGTCCCGAATGGCGGACACTTTGATGGACCACTTGGTGTTTTATCGGCATTAGAAGTCGCTGAGTCTTGGGTGGAGGCAGGGGTTACCCCTCTTCGCACATTTGAAATTATCGTCTTTACAGAAGAGGAAGGAAGCCGATTTCAAAGCGGTTTGCTCGGCAGCCAAGCAATGATTGGTGGTGCAGATCTTGATGTGCAAAAACAGCTGAAGGACGGGGCGGGGCAATCATTTGAAGACGTGCTGCACGAGCGAGGAAGTTCAATCGAACAATTTGTGCAAGCGAAAAGAGAGTTCAAAGACGGAACGACTTACATTGAACTTCACATTGAACAAGGAAAAGTGTTAGAGCGAGAAGACCTCCCCGTCGGTATCGTTTCTGGTATTGCCGGACCGAGATATTGGCGCATTTCATTTCAAGGAACAGCAGGACATGCTGGCAACACACCGATGACTGATCGACAAGATGCTTTAGTTGCTGCTTCGCAATTTGTACGAGCGGTTTATGATTTACCTACTAGAGTAAGTGATACTGCTGTGGCTACTGTCGGCAAGCTCGATGTGTCGCCGAATGGGTCGAATGTAATTCCTGGGGAAGTTACCCTTGTTGTTGATGTTCGAGATATTCACCGTGAACCAAGAGACCAACTGTTTCAAGCTGTAAAAGAGGTTGCACAACAAGCAGGGGATGAGCTCGATGTATGTGTCACGTTTACAGAAACGTTGAACATTGAGCCAGTTCCTGTTGCCGAGGAAATAAAAGAAAACATTAGGTCGGCGATTGAATTGGAAGGGTATCGAGCGATTGAAATCGCAAGTGGTGCTGGACACGATGCAATGGTCATGGTACACAGATGCCTGTTGGTATGATTTTCGTGCGGAGTTTAAAAGGGATTAGCCACCATCCTGAGGAATGGACGTCACTAGAAGACTGTGTCATCGGTGCTAGAGTATTAAAGCGGTATGTAGACAGTGTGATGAGTGAGGAAAAAACGGTATAGGACGAGAGAGAACATTGTGTTATACTATTCTAAACTTTTAGTGTTTTCTCGGAGGCTGAACATGCCGGAGGCATATGCACCACAAGAAGTAGGTGGCAAGATCAACAAATGGTATCAAGCCGTTTCTTCGTACCAGCTAAATAAATCAATTAAATGGAAAGCGACGATTTCCCCTTTATTAAAGCAGATGGAACAAGACCATAAGGTCATTACATTTTACCAATTAGTGTCGTACAAACACGAAATGCTCGTGAAACAATTTCAAGAAAAAAATCCATACTATTCTTTCGCCATTGCTGAGCATTCAGAGCTGGATTACTTTTTGAAATTCTTATCTGAATTTATGATGGCAGACTTCTACTACTATAAAGAACAATTTGAAGATGCTTTTGACCGTTACCGCAATGCGGAACGGATGCTCATGTATGTTGAAGACAAGATTGAACGGGCGGAATTTAAGTTTCGGTTAGGGAAATCGTATGATGCTCTTGGAATGCATCGATTTGCCAAGCGTGCTTTTCAGCACGCGGTTGCCTCTTTTGAACAAGAAAAAGCATACTTACGCAAGACGATTGAGTCAAAGCTTTGTCTAGCGGATAGCCACGTACATGTGGACGAGCACGAAGAAGCAAGTAAAGTTTTAAAAGAAGTGCTCATCGATGCTGAAAAGCTTCCTCATACGAAACCGATCGTCAGACGATCCATTGCTCTATACTGGATTCGAATACAAAACTACGCAAAAGCAAAACCGCACCTAGAACTTGCCCTCGTTGATGATCACTATCGTCAATCAGCAGCTGGTGCGAATACGGAAGCCATGTTAGCAAAAGTTTGTTATATGGTTGATGATCATATTGTCGCTAAAGAGCGCTTGCTCGGGGCGGAAGCAAGAGCAGACGAACTCGGTTGTTCGGAAACCAAAGCAGTTTGTTCGATTATTCGTGGGCTTTACGAACCCGCTAGTGAACCACTCATTGATGACGGCATTAATGCACTGAAAGATGTGTCACATACAAATGTATATGTCGATGCACTGAAAATGCTCGTTAATCATTATGAAAAAAAGCAAGCGCATGAACGTGCCTTGTTTTACATGCGGAAAGTACTTGAAGTG
Source organism: Geomicrobium sp. JCM 19037 (assembly GCF_000698105.1). NCBI lineage: Bacteria > Bacillati > Bacillota > Bacilli > Caryophanales > Geomicrobium > Geomicrobium sp. JCM 19037. The sequence continues at coordinate 65,776 of NZ_BAWZ01000002.1, forward strand.
AGAGGTTAAAGAAGTGATATTGGGAAAAAAGAAAAACGATGAGAGGCTGTATGGTGCCTCTCATCGTTTTCAATTCGTATGATCGGACCGCTTTCTTTCATCACGGTCGCGGTTGATTTTCGTTTTTTCTTGTGTTTCGGTGTGTGATCGGTGCGCGTGATGCGTTTCGCTTTGTTGTGGATTCGTGTGATCTCCTTGCATTTGCTCATCGCGATCACGATTTTGCATCGTTTCTTCTTGCGACGCTGTATAAGAACGTTCGGCGTCTTGTTTTTTGAAATCAGACCGTTCTCCGTGCCGGATTAAATCATAGATTGCCCGGCCGTTTGTCGGCTGGCCGTCGGGCAAATAGACGGGCACGATGTCAAAGAAAACATAATAGAAACAGTAGAAAATAAATGTGCTCCAAAAGATGTTTTCTTCAAGTACTCCTTCCAGTACGAGTGCATTCAAAACAACGGCACAAACTCCTGTCGTAATAATAGGGGAGGCATAGATGAAGCCGTGCCAAAAGCGGCTGTTCAGCGTTAGTTCTTCGTATTCCATCCATGAATACATGAAGAAGTATCGCCGGACTTCTACGGTTGGGATCGTGAATAATATGGGCCCGCTTCCGATAATGAGCTTCTTTTTCTTACTCCGTAAAAGGGTCGCCGCTAAATAGTAGCCCATCTCTCGAGTGGTTGTTGCAAGTGGTAGGATGATTAACACAGCCATAAACAAGCGAATCCAATCTGTTGCACTAAACATGATTCGTTCTCCTCAAATGCTCTCAACAAATGAAGATGAAGATATCGTTATGAAATTGTGGATCATGCTCAACTTCAAAAGGAGAAACCTTGTATTTCAAATGACATATGGGACAGGTTTTCTCTTTTGAGTCGTAATTGTTTGACGGATGAGTAACTTTATCTGAATGTACACGTCAGGAAAAGAGTCTTTAAGACTAATGTTTCGCAACACGTTGCCGTTGATCGTTGATAAGGTAGAGGGTAATCATACTACCTATTACTGCAACAATACTTGCGAAGACAAATACCGCGTGTAGTTGAAACGCTTCTGCGACCATTCCGGCAATCCACGGTCCTAAAAAGATGCCTGCGGCATAATACGATTGGAAAAACCCCATCACCGATGTTTTTAAAGAATCTGGTGCAAGTCTTGCAACTTGTGAAAGACAAATCGGAAGAACGAACCCAAGTGCTAGACCAATCAAGAAATGGGTTGCGGATAGTGTCCATAAGCTATTCGTAAATGGCACAAGGAAGAACATGAGAGCAGCTAATACCATACAAGTTAAAATGACAATACGCTCTGTGTGCGGGTTCAAATGATACGCAGTCACAATGAGTGATGCAACGGCATGTGGGAGAAAGAACGCCGTCATTAACAAGACGATGGCTTGTTCTGAAATGCCAAGGGTTGCTGCATAGTTCGGTGTAAAACCAAAGATGGAAATAAACATTAGCCCGTGTGTAATGAGAGCGATCGTGCTGATCGGGAGCAGTTGTTTCGTTTTCAGTGTACGAGTGACATACTCTCCAATCGAATACCGAACGTTTTCTTCATTAGAGGCGGGGATCACTTTAATTGATACGGCTAAAAGCAACCCGATGAAAGAGGCGGCAACGCTACCCAAAACGGCGAAAGCATCCGAGCGATTCAACGAGAAAGCCGGCAGTTAGAATGCTTGCAAACTGGGGAAGGACGGTAAACAGTTGCATGGCACCCATTGCTCTTCCTGCATTCTCTTTTTTCACATATTGGGCATACATGATCGTCGCCATAACCCACATCGCTGCGGTCATGCCTGCTAAAAGTCGACCGATGAGTACCATCGTAAACGATTCAAAGAATACGAGGATCAAGCCGCTAATAATCGCAATCGCAAAGCTTGATACATACAACCATTTGCGTAAGAATAACAGCCGATCTGCGAGTACCCCAAGAGGGAAGCGTAAGGCCACTTGGAGCACACCGTAACTGCCGAGAATGATGCCAATGGCTTCATATGAAAAACGGATATTTTCTAAATATAAGCTAAACACAGGTACATAAATATAAGTAGCCAACCAGAAACAAAAAACAGAGGCAAGATAAATAAAATGATCTCTTCGGTATACGGTCATGGTGAACACTCCTTCCTCACAGTTTAGCACGTATGAATTCTTTAGATGTTGAAAAAAGGAAGCAAAATTTGCACACATGTTTAGCGTTTGTGCGCACCCCATCATGGTCATAAAACGTCGATCAACCTCAGTCGGCATTGAATGTAAAGAACATCCGTGGTGTGAACGGTCTTCGTCATGGGGCGTTCGAGCATGATTATTAAAGAAGATTACTTGGCTTACGTTATCTACATAGCGTGAGCTGTAGTTTTCCTGACTTGCGCTGTTAGTCGTTGCCAGGCGAATGCTTGTACTCCGGAGTACAAGTGCAACATTGGTGGTCAAAAGGCTACCACCGTGTTTTCTTGTATGCAGCGGAGGACTAGCTAGACTCTTCAGTCTTACGGCGAGGTCACTTAAAAGATGAGCCTCACTCTCTAAACTGCTCGTTAACGCGAACCAGTGAGTCCGTCCTATGTGGGGATTTTAACTACATCGAGCGTTGCAATCATCAATTATCCCATCATAGAACCGTTTATGTGGGAATATGGCCTTTCTATGTGGGGATTCCGGCTAAAAATTGTTCCTCATTGAAGCAAATTCCATCATAGACAGGGTCTACGTGGGATTTTCTATTTATAGCAAACGAAACATTGTTATATATTTTCGATTTCCTTTTTTCAGTGAAAATATGATAACCTGCGGGGGCTCGTCTCGACCCTTGTTCCGCAGTCTTCAACGCCTTTCGTTCTAATCAATGGCATTGTATGGGGGGGGAGTTGTCTTACTAGAGGTTCTTAATTGTGACACTAAACGGTGTTCAAAGAAACCATTTATTGCTACATCTACTGTGAACGAAAACATCGATTTTCAATGACGTTCAGCTTTTGCTGTTAACGGTTGGTTTGCCCCATTGGTTCTTGAAGAAATTCCTTAGTGTAACTTATATAGATTCATGATATAACCATTACTGTTTGTTCAACTAACGGTGCAGTTTAGTTCAATAACTTGTATGATAAAAGTGAACGAAAGGGACTAAGGTGAGTAGTTAATGGATATTCGTATTTTAAATAAGTCTGATGCCCAGCTGTACCAAGAATTACGATTGAGTGGATTAAAAGTCAATCCAGAAGCATTTGGTTCAACATATCAAAGAGAATTAAATTTCCCATTGGAAACTGTCGTAGAGCGATTAAATTCAACGAATGATAAATTTGTTTTAGGAGCCTTTAATAAAAGTGATTCGTTAGTTGGAATTGTTACTTTTATGCGTGAAACCAGTCTTAAAACCAGTCATAAAGGGAATGTTTTTGGGATGTATGTAGCACCGGAAGGTCGAGGTCAGGGTTTGGGTAAATCACTTATGGTTGAACTTATAAGGAATGCAAAAAATTGTATTGGCTTAGAACAAATAAACTTAACAGTTGTATCTGCAAATGACTCAGCAAAGAAGTTATACAAGTCCGTAGGATTTGAGGTCTATGGCGTAGAACGAAATGCCCTAAAATTTAATGGGAAGTATTTCGATGAGGATTTGATGGTCCTATATACATAAATATTGAGCTAACTGAAACGGGTGTTAAACTTCAATAAGACAACATAAAGGCTTTTCCGCAATCGGGGAAAATTTTTCGATTAAATGTATTAAAAACTAGAATATTCTTCAACTAATATGTCGGTTAGTTGAAGAAGCAAACATCCAAAAACAGAAATTCCATAAATTTATGGAATTTCTGTTTTTGGAGTAATAGCAACATCGAACGCTAACGGAGCCATATTTTTAAATGGAAGAAACGATCGATTATTAGCAGACTGGATTTCAAGACCGTTGAAGCGTTGATTACCAATAAGCGAGAAGGTAGGACAAGACTCTTGGCCCGGCGGGCGTGTTAAAGCTGTCAGTTTGTCAGTAGAAGTGGTAACGAAGGTGGTATCAATGAATGAATCGAACAAACCGGACCTTGTTCTTGCGAAAAAAAGGCCATTCAGGTTGCCCAAGCTGCTTTAGCTTGTAGAGAGAATAAGAAGAGGAGGTTAGTGGGCATCCCACTCTCCTCCTCTTCTTGAATCAGCTCCGCCAGTAATAATCCCGGCTTCGTCATCGACAACGATACTTTGCACGCTGCCAAAGTAAATGGCGCTTTTCGTGTGATCAACGGTATACCCTTCTTGTTCAAGTGATTCGGTGACGTCTGGAGGGATGCGACCTTCAACAGATATCGTTGGGGAGTGAAAATCATAGAATGATCGATTCGCTTCGATGGCATCTTCAATCGGTTCATCCATTAACAAGTGGCGGACGAGCACTTGCGTAAGTGTCGACGTAATGCGGCGGCCACCAGAGCTTCCAATGCCGATTTTTGGTTGTCCATCAGCTGTTATAATCGTCGGGGTAATATAGCTAATCGGTCGTTTGCCAGGTTCATAGCGATTCGGAGACGTTGTGCTCGCTGAAAAGTTGTCCAACTGGTTATTTAAGAAAAATCCGTCCATGTATATTCCCGACCCAAAAAAGCTACTCAGTGTGTTCGTCGCTGAGACCATCATCCATCCTCATCAACGATTACAAAATGCGTCGTGTTCCCATCCGTTTCTCCGCCTTCCATATCTTCAGGAAGCGGGTCTTTACCGGTATCTTCAAGGAATTCTTTTGAAAGGTTATCCGCGTAATCCGAATCCAAGATGTTCGTTAGCGGCACGTCTACAAATGCAGGATCACCGATCGTTTGAACCCGGTCTTCGTAAGCGGTGCGGGCAATCCCTCCGACTCTTTTTATAAATTCGGATGGGTTATCCGCCCAGGCGTCAAGCGACAAACGCTCCGCCATTTGCAAAGCGTGCACGAGCATCGTCCCCCCTGCAGGGGGTGGCGCCGCGTATACATCCATGCCAGCAAAAGTCGCACGCACTGGGTGGCGAACTTGGACGTCATATCCTGCCAAATCTTCACGACCTAACCCGTCAATGCGTGTAATGATCCGGTCCCCAATCGGCCCATGATAAAACGCACCAGGTCCTTCCTCTTGAATGGTTTTCAGTGTTCGCCCTAACTCTTCTTGGACGAGCGGGTCACCAGGCTCAATTGCTCGACCTCCTGGAAAGAAAACATCTGCGGTCTGTGGCTCAATATGGGAGTACGCATTTTGTAGGTGAGTATGAAGTGTATAAGAAACATCCACTCCGTCCATGGCGAGTTCTATTGCAGGCTCCATGAGGTCCTCGATCGGTTGTGATCCGTAGTTCGCGTTTACCTTTTCCATGCCACGGACGAACCCGGGCACACCAATGCCCGGGTCTGGTTTATTGTTTTGATTCGGTGCGGTCTCTCTGTAATCAAAAGCGACGGGATCCTGTTCTTCAGGTGCATGGACAAGCATCAGGCCGCCACCACCGATGCCTGATGCTTGAGGTTCAAGAACACTGATGGCATAAGAGATGGCGACAGCGGCGTCAGCTGCGTTCCCCCCTTGATCAAGAACTTCCATTCCAATCTCTGTCGCTACAGGGTGGTCGGTAGCGACCCCGACGCCATCTACTCGTGAATTTGATGGGGTGTCTGTTTCCATTTCGGGTACTTCGGTCCGATCTTCTTCGTGATCTCGCTCATCGCTCGTGAAATTTAAACTCAAAAGAACGACCGCAACGAGGAGGAGAACGATGACGATGATCGTTTCGGTTCGGCTTCGATTCATTACGATCCCTTCCTTTTCCTACATGAAAACGAGCAAAACGAGTAGAGTGGCGACAAACGCAATCATCGTCTGAACGGAAGCATCTTTTTTCTGGTATTTTACTGCACGCACGCACCGTTCTTTAAGTGGTAATGATTGTTGCATGGTATTCCCTCCTGTTTTTTAGACAAACAATAGTTGATACACAAGCAGAATCCCAAATGTAGCTACGCTTAATAGCGTTGTACTTGCCATCGTTGCTACAAATCCTTGTCGCTGAATGGTATTCGCGACAAGGCCTGGGACGATCAAGCCGATCGCTTGCAAATTCCCAACATCTTCAGGTGTGAAATTAAACACGGTGTCAAATGCTAGCTTGAGTATAATGCCGGTTAGAAGCATGGCCGCGAACTTTCTACGACCATAGAGAATCGTGAAGCGATTAATAATGTGCATGACAACGAGGTACGTTGCAAAGCTAATAAATAAAATAGACGTTGCGTAAAGCGGTGAGGTCAAGACGAGTGCAATGTACCCTGGGACAACGAGTCCGGCAGGAACAATGCCTGTTTTCTCAGCGAAAAATAAGCTGAGTGTCACACCGGCAACGAGGGCGACGGTTACTTCTGCGATATCCATGGTGAGTCTCCTTAATCAAACGTTTGTTTATTGTAGGACTGCGATTTTTTCTTCATTTGTTTTCTGCATGTTTCTAAGCTCTTCTGTTAGCGGCTCGGCAGCTCCGTGAATGTTGCCGACGCCATAAATGACGGTGTCTTTCATATAAGGCGTACTTCTTCAATAATGTCGGCGGTGTCGTAGCTTTCTAAGTTCAGGAACTGGTCTGCAGGAATCTCTCCACGATCGAACGCAGCAGCGATTGGATTCGTCGTTTCCCCGATGGTGACGAGTGTTCTGCACGGCAAATACGGCAATACGTCGCTTGCGAATTGTTCTGTGCGTTCGTAACGATCGCTTCGGCAATTCATAATAATGACCGCATCATCGGTTGGGTAACCAAGTGATTTTACCCGGTCCCATATATTAATGGTTGACGCCGCATCATTGGCAGCAAAGCCGTTTACGAGGTAAGAAGGGGTTGAATCGTCAAGGTCAATCGGCATGATTTGTAATGATCCTGGATCAGGCCAAGCATTGAGCATGCCTCGAAACGCTGTTTCGCGATCAATGTCGAGCGCTTCTGCGACGGCAAGAGCAAGTGCCGCGTTCTCTGGAAAGACCATATAGTCAAACTGAAGCAAGTAGGCTTCAGGAATTTTGGTTGTGTCACACACAATGACTCGGGTGTTCCTTTTCTCGGCAATTTCTTTATACATCGGAACGTAGGGGCTGTCGTTGACGATGAGGTGACCATCGTAAGGATGGTGGCGGTAAAGGCGTGGGCCACTTCATCTAGAGTTGGCCCCATGAGGTCCATGTGATCTTCAAGTACGTTCACGATGACACCGATGTTCGCTTGGAGCATCCGCTCTTGAAAAACGACCTGATAATCAGGAGTGACAGCCATGCATTCACTGACGATGGCTTCTGCATCTTGGTTGGCGACTTGTTTCATCACATGTTTTTGCTCTCCGATGTTTGGGCCTTCTGGGCGGCGAACAATTGGTTCTTCTTGACCACTATACCAATAAAGCATTCTTGCCTGTGTTCCTGTCGTTTTTCCTACCGTTTTAAGCCCTGCCTCTGTAAGAACACCTGTCACGAGGCGGGTGACTGTAGACTTTCCGCGTACACCATTTATATTGATGCGTATCGGAATCGAAGAAACGTTTTTGTTGTGTTTATGGCTTTCTATAATGCCAAAGACCAGTAATGATAATAAGCAAGTTGCGACGATGAGTAGCATAGATGATCTCCTTTATTCTTTGTACAATTGACATCACTCGTCAGTATACCTACCAAAGATAAACGTGCCATCACAACAACATTAAAAACCATTACGTTTGGATTAAGCATTCAAATGTTTATTATTGGTGTATAATGAAAAACCGACTAAAATAGGTTGCTCATCCTACTCTATCTGGATGATAAATCTAGAAATATCTACCAATAACTGTTTGGCGTCAAGCATGAGGATTAAGAATAGTCCCGGATTCATCTAGAAAATCACGGTGTCATCTGACTGTGATATGGCTGTAACATAACTCAGGAGCTATGACCTAAAGTTGTTTCTCTCTCTTGAAAGAAGGGAATAGAATCGCAAATAGATCGAGTATTCGGTGTGAGGTGAAGAGAATTGAAAGAATATACAAACTTCGATGCGGTTGGGCTGGCGTCTCTCGTCCAAACGGGGCAAGTCGAGGCAAATGAGTTAGTAGAAGCGAGCATTGCACGTGCAGAAGAGGTGAACCCAGGTCTGAATGCAATTGTGAAGGAGCGATACGACCGGGCGCGGAAGGAAGCGAAGGAACGTCGCTTTCAAAATGAAGCGTTTGCCGGAGTGCCGTTACTACTTAAAAATCTATCACATACGATACAAGGAGAACCGATAACGGCTGGGTCAGCGTTGCTTTCACACCGGATCGCGCAAAGAGATAGTCACTTTGTTAGTCGACTCAAGCGAGCAGGTTTTATGATGACAGGCTTTACAAACACGCCAGAATTCGGCTTAAAAAATATTACCGAGCCTAAGGTTTATGGACCGAGCCGCAACCCGTGGGGAGAGGCATTCTCACCAGGGGGATCTAGTGGGGGTGCTGCAGCAGCTGTTGCAGCACGGATTGTACCGATTGCTGCAGCGAGCGATGGGGGAGGTTCGATTCGAATCCCAGCATCGTTTACAAACCTTGTTGGTTTGAAACCGACAAGAGGGAGGATACCCGTCGGTCCAGGGGTAGGAAGGCAATGGCAAGGGGCGGCCATAGATTTTGTTTTATCTCGTTCTATGAGAGATAGCGCACGAGTGTTGGATGAGCTTCAGGTATATCAAAAAGAAGCCGCATTTCATACGCCCATATATGAAGGAAGTTTTGAAAAGCAAATGGCAAAAGCTGAAAAACGTAACCTTCGGATCGCTTGGAATGATCGTTCCCCTGTCGGGACACCAGTCTCAGAAGCCGCGAAACAGGCTGTACGTCAAGTTGTACGTTGGTTAGAAGCAGAAGGTCATTACATTGAAGAATGCGGTCCGGACATTGAAGGCACAACGCTTATGGAACAATACTATACGATGAACGCTGGTGAGATGGCTGCCCTACTATCTTCAATAGAACGTGACTTAGGGCGATCAGTAACGCGAGAGGATGTTGAAGTAGAGACGTGGCTGTTGCGTCATTTAGGAGACAGACTTTCCGCGGCTAGCTATGCGAGTAGCCTATCGGCTTGGGATCAAGCGAAAGCCCGTATGGTAAGGTTTCAAGATACATTTGATTTGTACATCACACCAACAACGGCGTTTTCCGCACCGCGTGTTGGGGAGTTGACCCCCACTCACAATGAAGTTGAACGTTTGTATGAATCTGTGGAGAAGTCAACGGAACAACTGTTTGAAGCAGTTTATGAAATGTTTTTGCCGAGCCTAACGTATTCTCCGTTTACACAACTTGCGAACATGACGGGGTTACCAGCGATCTCATTGCCGGTGTACAAGACGTTTGAAGGAATGCCTCTCGGTGTACAAGTAATGACGCAAGCAGGACAAGAACACCGTCTACTCCAACTCGGATGGCAACTCGAACAGTCGCCACTTTGGGAAGGAGGATAAACGTTTTTGAAAGGGGGTAAATGGTATGAGGGATCATTCACTAAACATTGTTCCGGTTCCAACACAATTTCATGTGCCGATTAACGAAGACGCTGAGCCATTAAGTGTAGCTACACAACAGCAGGTGGATGCCCATTGGCAGCGGGTAAATGCTGATGGCAAGTTCTTTCGCGGTGAACTTTTCATCATTGATTCGATTCACCATACAAATGACGAACTCGTCATCGCAATGAAAGCGAGCGATTACGCCATCACCTGTATGCAAAGTCCAGCACGTTACACCCGCAAGAGGCTTGCACGATATTAGCGCCGGCAGCACTCATTCGCACGAAAGATAATTATTTAATTTTCGGGAGGATGGGTGAACATACGGCAAAACCACGCATGATCCAATGTGTCGGCGGTGGAATTGATGATGCGGATGTCGTGAACGGTGAAATCGATCTTGTTGGGAACATTCAACGAGAAGTTCTGGAAGAAGTCGGACTTTCCACAAAAATGATGGAGCACGTGACGTCTATTGGACCTCTTTGCCTCGTGTATCCAGAAGCATATGTATGGGTCGCGGTGATCTATGAAATTAACATACCGATGCGAAAAGACGAATTTGTATCCTTTTTTGAAGCGCATCAAACGAGACTACGAAGGCTGGTAATGAGCCCGAACTGATGGAGATCATATCGGTAAAGGCGGACCGGAAAAGTCTGCGCACGTTCATAACAGAGCAATCAGATGACTTGATTCGTTATTTGCCGCCTTTGTTAAATGCGATCAAATAGGGTTTTTCAAAGCTTTCACTGTGATTCACTGCCAGAGAGAGTTGCGTTTTCGTACGACGTGTGCAAAAGAGAAGCATTAGTCAATAAGCGCATAAGTTAAAAGGTTAAGATTATGGATGAATTTTATTTAGCTGAAACGAGTGATCCTTCAGATCAGTGAAACATCGCCCCCATTCTTATATTTGAAGTGAACATTACTTCAACTGCTCGTTAACATAAACGCTGTAGGATTTGTATGAGGTAGTGATTCGCTATGGGAGGATATTCTCGAATTTGCTAGCGTTTTTGGATGAAATCTTACCATGGGTTATTCTATGGTAAGATTTCTTGTCTCTATGGGAGGATTTTTAGCAAAACGCCTCGTAAAATAAAGGGAATCTTACCATGAAACCAGCTATGGTAAGACTTTCATCCCGCGGTCTTGTGGCAATACTTTGTTCGTGGAAGATATTGAATTAGATTCAAAAGCCGCTGCTAAATCCCATTATCAATCCTTATCTTGTAGACGAATGATTTTCTTAACCTATAGAAGATGAACATCACACGTGCTTTCGCATCGAGTTGAGCGACCGTGCTAGCGGGGATTGCTAATATGAAAATAGGCAAAGAAGTCCAATTTGAATTTACATCGCTATCCTACAATGTTGAAGAACTGTTTGCCTCATAAACACTTCTATTGAGTGATTATATGGATATTTTTAGGAGATTGGTGATCTAGATCACGCCCAAATTGATCTATTTGAAATGAACTGCACATTTTCCTAATTTACACAGTTGGTTGTTTTTTTCCGCTGTAGGCCGATGCTTGTAGTCCAGACTACAAGTGCAACATCGGAGGTCAAAGTACGCCCACCGTGTTTTCTATGTACTCCAGAGCATAAGTACGACATCACCTCTCACTGCGCTCCGCTTGTGCTCGCTGTGTCTACTTGACACTCCAAACCACAAGTGCAACATCGTCCTAGTGTGTAACTTAATAAATAATACTATTACTAAATCTGCGTTTATTATGTGAGTAAATAATGTTATGAAATTCATTCTTCTCCCTACGCTAACCATTGGTTTATCTCTTTAGGACTAGGGGAATAGTATAGGCGTGTTATGAAGATGTTCTAGAGCTTTACAGCTCTGACTAATGCACGTACAATACTAAGTGGACGAAAAAAATAATGTTTTTGTCTACAGCTAATAAGGATGAGCACGATGGAGAAATCGATACAATCTGAACTATCCAGTTACATTGGAAGGTTATTTCGTGATAATTTCGGTAAAGGACCGGCTTCGGTTTACGTTTCAATAAAAGCCGACTATGTTGTTATTCATTTACGAGACTTTCTAGCACCGATGGAGCGGGTGCTCGTTTCGAAACATCAGACGTGATGGTTGAGGAAACGAGAGACTTATTAATGGAAGAATTATTGCCAGATATTAAAGCGACCTTCGGGTACGGCTAGATACTGAAATAGACGAATTGTATTATGACTGGTCTCTTTCAAATCGTTCAGGAATTATTTTGGCAAGGATTAATGCCAATGAATTAAAAGAAGAAGACGACTACCCTGAAAAAGATAATGTCCATGAGGCCATTTGCAGAGTGACCGAAGAAGCGGAGAAACAGCCGCGATCGGTTCAGTCGTTTTTTGCCAACGATCGCACGCTTGTCGTCTTTCGTGAAGGAATTCTTGTGACGATTGAAAAGGAACTGATTCGGACAGGTTTTGAAGAACATCTTAAGATTACAAAGAGACACCTTGAAAAGAAACTGCTACATGCAGCTGGTTTTGAAGAAATTCTAAAACGAGGTGTTGAGGATATCTTTGTGGATTGGGATTTTCAACGAGATAAAAGCTACATTATATTTACATTGAAACCATAGGTGGGAATGCGCCGGACGATAGCGTCGGACATAAGCCGAAAAGGAGAAGACTCCTTTTCGGCTTTTTTTTGCAGTGTACAAAGTTTTTTATTTGGAGGGAAGTATTGTGAATCCGTATCTTATCGACCATCACAACAAAATTATACACAAAACACGTTTTATTACCGATCAATGTAACCACAAACACATCCTACACGAAGATAAGCAGTTCACATCCATTGACCAAGAGTGTGCGTCTTACGTGCAGCAAGGCTATACGTTTTGTACATACTGCAATCGATGACAAAAACGCGGCGGGGGCACGTCGCCACCGCCGCTTTGTTAGGACCGTTTAATAAATAACCATAAGTTTCGTGCGCCGATGAACGCCACAACAAAGCTTGTGGCAAGCACCATCGCCCAGAGCCACAATGGATATTCAATAATTAATGTCGTGAATAACAAAACCATACCGATAAAAACCATAAGCATTCCATTTCGTAACTGTGGATCCATACGAGCCTCCGTGCGGGTTTTAGTGGGAAACGTAGTTGACGAGACGTTTCGCTGCTTCTAATAATACATCGTCAGAGGCGGCATATGAAAGTCTCAAGTATCCTTCACCAGCGTCTCCAAAGGCAGTGCCCGGTACCGTCGCAACCCCAGTATCCTCAAGTAAGCGCAACGCAAAATCGCGAATGTTCGCTTCTTGATGGTGGACGCGAACGAAAAGATAAAAGGCGCCGGTCGCTTCCATGACTTGTAGCTGTTCAGTACCGGAAAGAGCATCGGCAAGCAAGGTTCGTCTTAGTGCGAATGAATGACGCATGTATTCAAGAACATCTCCTGCACGTTCCATTGCTGCAAGCGCAGCTTTTTGTGTGAATGCAGGTACGCAGGCTGTGTTAAATTGATGTACGGAAAATGCCTTGGTATAAAGGACTTGGAGCATGCAAGTAGCCGATGCGCCATCCGGTCATCGCATACGCTTTTGAAAATCCATTCACTGTAACGGTCCGCTCAGCCATGCCAGGTAAGCTGGCGATGCTCACGTGCTCAGTGCCGTCAGAGATAATTTTCTCATACATCTCATCAGAAAGTACAATCAAGTTATGTTTCTTGGCAATATTGGCAAGCTGGTGGATTTCTTCTTTAGTCATCACGAGTCCCGTCGGGTTATGCGGCGAATTTACGATGAGCATTTTCGTCTTTGGCGTTATGTGGCCTCAATCGTCTTGAAATCGACGCTTAGCCGCTTGTCGCTTTTTGAGAGCGGGATGTGCACCGGAGTCGCACCAGCTAGGTGGGCAGCAGACTCGTAGTTCGGCCAAGCCGGCTCGGAATTAATACTTCATCGCCAGGGTTTAAAATGGCAAGTAGGGTGTTAAGCACCGCTTCGCTACCTCCAGCTGTAACAATAATTTCATCGGCTTCGGCGCGAATGCCATTATCGTTAAGTAACTTTTGAGCGAGCGCTTCTCGAAGTGCAGGAATGCCGTGATTCGGTGTATAGTGCGTATCCCCATCACGCATTGCGTTGATGGCGGCTTTTTGTGCCGGTTCTGGGGTGTCAAAGTCGGGTTCACCGAGCGTCAAGCTGTACACAGGCACGCCGGAGGCGTCTAACTGTCTTGCTTTTTCCGATAGTTCCCGAATTTTAGAAAATTGAACGTCGTTCATTCGTTTTGCAATCGTCGGTAACATCCGATCACCTCTTTTTGCATTTCTTATATCATATCATGTGACAACGTACACGTATAAATATCTGGGAATCATTACATACTAGTACTGTCTTGATGTGAGAACGTCAAGACGACCACAAGGATTGGTCCTTTATGGATGAATTTCTCTAATGATGACCTTCTTCAATGTTTGCGCGCATTGAGGAAGGTTATTTTTTGTTCAATTCTCGTATGCATAATGGTTGTCGCTAGGGGCAAACTGTTCAAGACTTGCATGAAGGGAGCGAATCGAGTGGTTAGAGAGGCTGCAGAAACGCTGAAAAAGAGTGTTTTATGGGATTTACTGACGACAGTAGACCACAAAAAAATAGCAGTTTTATACTTATTGGCAGGAACGCTATTCTTTGGTAAAGCTGGGTTGATGGCGATTATCTTCCGCATTCAGCTCATGTATCCAGAAAGTACAATTTTAAGTGGTCAAACGTACAACGAATTTATTACGATGCACGGAACCATTATGCTGTTTTTAGCAGCAACACCGCTTTTGTTTGCATTTATGAACTACATGATTCCACTGCAAATCGGTGCCCGTGATGTGGCATTCCCATTTTTAAACGCATTAGGGTTTTGGTTTTTCTTCTTTGGAGGATTATTATTGAGTCTTTCCTGGTTTTTTGGGGGCGGTCCTGATGCCGGTTGGACGGCCTACGTCCCCTTGTCGAGTCGAGACTACGCAGGCATAGGACTTGATTTTTATGTGCTCGGTTTACAAATATCCGGGCTCGGTACGCTCATATCAGGAATTAACTTTATCGTAACGATGATTACGATGCGAGCACCTGGGATGACGATGCTTCGGATGCCATTGTTTTGCTGGACATCGTTTGTGACGAGCATGCTCATTGTGTTCGCGTTTACTCCGCTTGCCGCCGGTCTTGCGTTATTAATGCTTGACCGTATGTTTGGTGGACAATTCTTTATTCCGAGTGAGGGCGGGAATGTTGTGATTTGGCCGCACATCTTTTGGATTTTCGGTCACCCGGAAGTATACATTCTTGTATTGCCTGCATTCGGCATGATTTCAGAAATCATTCCTGTGTTTTCAAAGAAGCGATTATTCGGGTATACCGCGATGGTTTTTGCGACGATCATTATCGGGTTTCTCGGGTTTATGGTATGGGTTCACCACATGTTTACGTTGAACTTAGGGCCAATCACGAATTCAATCTTTGCATTGGCAACAATGATTATCGGGATTCCGACGGGGATCAAGATCTTTAACTGGTTGTTCACGATGTGGGGCGGGAAACTTTGGTTTACGACCGCGATGCTCTGTGCGTCCTCCTTTGTACCGACCTTTGTTCTTGGTGGGGTCACCGGGGTGATGTTAGCAATGGCGCCAGTGACCCACCTATACCACGATACGTATTTCGTCGTTGCCCACTTCCACTACATTATTCTCGGTGGGATTGTTCTCGGTCTATTAGGCGCAACGTTTTATTGGTATCCGAAAATGTTCGGGCACTGTTTGAATGAAACGCTCGGGAAAATAATGTTTTGGATCTTTTATGTCGGTTTTCACCTGACATTCTTTGTACAACACATTTTGGGTCTCATTGGGATGCCAAGACGGGTGAACGTATACCTTGCTGATCAAGGTTGGGACGGAATGAACCTAATCTCTTCCATCGGATCATACATGCAAGGGGTCGCGATTATCATCTTGCTCATCAACGTCGTTTACTCGGCAAAGAAAGCACCAGACAAGCCGGTCGATGATCCGTGGGACGGTCGAACTTTAGAATGGGCGACCCATACACCTGTTCCAGAGTACAACTTTGCGCAAACGCCGCAAGTTCGGTCGCTAGACCCGTTGTTTTATGAGAAAGTGCACGGGGATGGAACGATGAAACCTGCAGAGCCAATCGGTGACGTGCATATGCCAAACGGCTCGTTTTTCCCGTTTCTCATCGCGCTAGGTTCATTCATCGTTGGGTTTGGTTTAATTATGTTGCATATGGACGCCTGGATTAACCCGTATATCGTCGTCGGTATCGGTGCGGTTTTAATGTTTGGCTCCATGGCGATGCATTCGTGGAAAGAAGATCACGGGTATCACATTACGAAAGAAAACATCGAAGCTATGGAACAGGAGGCGTTGGCAGATGAGCGAAACCGCTGATTTTTCGAAAGGGTTGCCCGCTCACCCGGAACGAGCAACGACCGAAGGAAAGAACAAGTTTGTTGGGTTTTGGGTATTTCTTTCTGGGGAAGTGACGATGTTTGCGACGTTCTTCGGGACGTATCTCGGTCTTCGAAACGGTACGGCTTCAGGTCCTGAAGCCGCCGACATCTTCTCCATGCCTCTCGTTTTTATAATGACGATGATTTTATTAACGAGTTCATTGACGAGCGTGATTGCCATGTTTGCGATGAGAAAAAACGAATTTAAGAAAATGAAGCTGTGGTTGTGGATGACTACACTGTTAGGTCTTGCCTTCCTTGGCTTCGAGATTTATGAGTTTGTTGAGTACGTACACTACGGCTTAGGGTTTACAACGAGTGCGTTTGCCTCATCGTTTTATTCTCTTGTCGGGCTGCACGGTGCTCACGTCGTATTTGGTCTCGGCTGGATTATTCTACTATTGATACGTTACAACAACGCTGGGATCACACTGACAAACGCACCGAAATTTTATACGTTTAGTCTCTACTGGCATTTCATTGACGTCGTTTGGGTGTTTATTTTTACAGTCGTCTATCTTATGGGAATGGGGGGTTAATCACTATGGCCGACAACTTATCGGAACCCTTTGAGAAAAGTGCCATGACTCAAGAGGACCAAAGAAAGAATCGTGAAGAACAGCGCATTCAGTATATCGCTTTTGCGTTTATGATTGTTCTCACACTGCTCGCGTTTGTCGCTGTTGGCGCTGACCTCTTGCCTGCTGCTTTTGCGGTTAGCTTTATCATCGTGCTTGCTGTCATTCAAATGTTCTTGCAGTTGTACTACTTCATGCACCTAAAAGAGAAAGACCACGGGTGGCCAAACACCTTTATGGTGACAGGGTTATTTCTCGTCATCCCAACCATCGTTGCACTCATGTTACTAATTGGTGTTGTCAAGTACTAAACATCGTAGCATCGGGGCTGTCCCAAGGATCACCATTGGATGTGCCCCTTTTTTAATCTGCGCCACTTGACACTCTTACGATTTGTCCATGCTATACTGGAGGAAAAATCGAGAGGAGAGAAACGATGAGGCTGTCTCATGGTCAAACTGCGCAACTGACACGTGTATTCACCGAAGAAGATGTGATTCGAAGTATGGAACTGACACAAGACCATTCGCCTGTGTACACCGAGCAACACAATGAGTGGACCGACGTTTATCCAGAACCGATACTACCTGCCTTGTTGGCAGAAAGCTTAATTACACAAGTGATTAGCACGAAGCTACCTGGCGTTCCGTGTATACTCGTCCAAAAAGATTTAGTCTATTATTCACCTGTACATATTCATGATCCAATTACTGTAGAGTTGATGGTCATTGACATTAATGAAGAACGCAAATGGATTACACAAAAAGTGACGTGTTGGAACTCCAAAAAGAAAGAAGTTATTAAAGGTCAAGTCGTCGTCTTTTTGCTTCCAGAGAAAGTGGAACAGTGATGAGTGCTATTCATGAAGGCGGGACGTTAGGAGCTGTTTACACAGACGCAAAAGGGAAGATTATTGATGTGAGTCAATCTTTTTGCGATCATTTTTTAGAAAATAAAGAGAGTTGTTTAGGGAAATATATCCACCAATTAATTCATGAGCAAGAAGCTGATCGTGAAATCATAGCAGGTCAAATTGGCGACGTTGCTTGCTTATTTCGAATGGTGGAGCAGTCAGAATGCCGTGTTTATTACGTGCTGCTTCGAATTGACGAAGTTGACCTACGCAACTTTAAAGATTGGGTAGCGAGAAACTATGCAGCGTTTCGGGCGAAGCGAGAGAAGAGCTCTTCGACGATGAGTGAAATCGTTGGGGAAAGCGAAGCGTTAGTCAACGTTAAAGAATTGGCTGCCAAAATTGCGACGAGTGATTCAACCGTGTTGTTAAGTGGAGAGAGTGGAACCGGGAAAGAACTGTTTGCTCAAGCGATTCACGAGAGCAGTTCGAGAAGTAATCACCCTTTTATTGCGGTAAACTGTGTGGCCATCCCTGACGAGTTGTTCGAATCTGAAATTTTCGGGTATGAGGCTGGGGCATTTAGTGGAGCGAAAAAGGGTGGAAAACCAGGGAAGATCGAACTCGCCCAGCATGGAACACTATTCTTAGATGAGATATCAGAACTAAGTTATTTGTCGCAAGGCAAGCTCATGCGCGTGTTACAAGAGCGAGAAGTTGAGCGACTAGGCGGTACGCACAGTGTGAATGTGGACATCCGCGTGATCGCCGCTACGAACAAAAATTTGCAGCAACTCGTCCAAGCCGGAAAGTTCCGTGAAGACTTGTTTTATCGATTGTACGTATTTGATCTGCACATTCCTTCGTTGCGTGACCGAAAAGGGGATTTAATGACGCTTGCCCGCACGTTCATTGAACATTTCAATCATATGCTCGGACGCGACGTTGAGGATATTGCTCCGAAACTACAATCACAAATGCTCGCATATGATTGGCCAGGCAACGTCCGAGAATTACGTGCATTTATCGAGCGGGGGATGAACATTACAGAAGGAAGCTGGCTTGAGCACGAACATGTATCGTTCTCAACTGCCGCTAACCATCCGACGGCTGTTGGCGTTGTTGAGAGTTCAAACACGCACCAGCGTCTCGATGAAATTGTGCAAAGCGCCGAGAAAGAAGCGATACAGCGAGCGTTGAAAATTGCAGGTGGAGACCGATCAAAGGCAGCGATTCAGCTTGGAATCCACCTCTCAAGCTTGTATCGCAAGATGACGAAGTACAATGTAGATTAAAAACGTTCAAGCATAAGGATCATTCCTTATGCTTTTTTTGCCTTTTGCACATCTGATTCTCACGTTCGCGAAAAAGTTCGCAACTATGCGAATGGCTAATCGAGGAAATCCCGGTTTCCCAAGGTTGAGAAACTGGCACGAACTTTGCAGTTTTATGAGCAGCGATAAAAAGGAGGAAATGGCGATGCTCGATTTTTCGTTTACAGAAGAACAAGATTATTTTAGAAGGATGCTCAAAGATTTAGCAAAAGATGAGCTCCTCCCCAATTATACAAAATGGGATCGCGAAGGGATTACACCGCGACACCTATGGAAGCGCCTCGGCGATGTTGGCATTACAGGCTTGCGCATTCCTGCGGAATATGGTGGCAGTGAGGCGGACTGTGTGACGACAGGGATTGCCGCTGAAGAAATTGGCCGGGGAGATTTTAATTTAACGTATGCGGTGATGCTTAATGCGCTCATCGGGGAAATCATTGCGTCTCATGCGAGTGAAGAGCTAAAGGATCAGTATTTGCCGCCGCTTGCTGAAGGGACGAGTATATTTGGCATTGCGATTACGGAGCCGGATGCGGGTACGGATGCTGGTGGCATTAAATCAACGGCGCTTAGAGACGGTGATGATTATATTTTAAATGGCGAGAAATCAGGAATTTCCGTTGCGACGGAAGCGGATGCGTTTATTGTGTTTGCGAAGACCGACCCGTCTCTTGGGAACCGAGGAATTAGTGCGTTTATCGTGCCGTCCAACTTGGAAGGTGTGGATAGCAGAGGATACGAAGATATGGGCAACGTAGCGATTGGGCGTGGCTCCGTTTACTTCAATGATGTACGCGTACCGGCGAATCATCTAATTGGTGAAGAGAACAAAGGGTTTGCGCAAGTGATGAATGGATTTGACCTTAGTCGATTGCTCATTGGTCTCCAATGTGTGGGCGCCGCTTTCCAAAGTCTTGATGAGACGATTGAACATGTAAAGACGAGAAAAACGTTTGGTAAGGCACTAGCGACGTATCAAGGCGTATCGTTTCCAATCGTGACGCATTATTCCAAGCTAGAAATGCTCAAATGGCAAGCGTATCGCGGGTTATGGCTAAGAGATAACAATAAAAAACATTCAAAAGAATCGGCTTCGGTAAAGTGGCTCGGACCTTTGTATAGCCAAGAGGCCATTCATGAATGTTTACTCTTAAATGGGCATTACGCATACACGAAAGAGATGCCACTTGAACAACGTTACGTGATGTGATTGGTCTAGAGATTGGCGACGGTACAGCACAAGCCAATCAAATGGTCATCGCCAAAGACATTATTGGCAAAGAATATCGCTCGTACACACCTGCAGGAGCATCCACATAATAAGGAGAGATACTAATGACGTATGAAGACATTGTATTTGAAAAGAACAACGGAATAGCAACGATAAAGATCAATCGTCCCCACGTATACAATGCATTCCGAGGCCAAACGATCCGCGAGTTGATTGCTGCGTTTCGGGAAGCGTGGGATGACAACCGCATTGGCGCCGTCATCTTTACTGCTGAAGGCGAGAAGGCGTTTTGTGTCGGTGGGGACCAAAAAGAAAAAGGAGACGAAGGTGGATACGACTACGGTGGTGGGCTAGGAAACGGTATTGGTCTAGAGGTCGAGAACCTTCACAATACGATTCGCAACATTCCAAAGCCTGTCATTGCTGCTGTAAATGGCTATGCGATTGGAGGAGGGCACGTGCTCCATGTCATTTGCGACCTCACCATTGCATCGTCAACGGCGAAATTTGGTCAAAGTGGACCGAAAGTGGGAAGTTATGATGCCGGTTACGGCTCGGCTTATCTCGCAAGAATCGTCGGTGAGAAAAAGGCGCGGGAAATTTGGTATTTGTGTGAGCAATATACAGCAGACGAGTGTAAAGAGATGGGGCTTGTGAACCGAGTCGTTGCACCAGAAGAATTGCAAGGGGCCGCACAGGAATGGGCCGAAAAAATTCTCGAAAAAAGCCCAACAGCGATTAAGATGCTGAAATACTCATTCAATGCCGACTCAGCCAATATTGCTGGCATTTCGCAGCTTGCGATGGGAAGTCTCGCGATGTTCTATGACTCCAAAGAGTCTGAAGAAGGAAAGAATGCGTTTTTGGAAAAACGTCCGGTTGATTTTCACAAATTTCGCCAATAAGGAGGCGTGAGAATGGCATTTGAGACACGGTTAACTGATGCATACATTGCCCAGTATGAGAACATTTGGCCGAACAAAACGATTCTCGATTATTTTGATCGAGCGGTTGAACGTTATCCGAACAAAGAAGCGATCATTGATAAACGAAGCCGATTCACGTATGCGGAATTGGCCCAATGCGTCAACCGTGTTGCCCTCGGTTTGCTTGAAGCGGGCTTAAAAAAAGGGGATGTTATTTCAATCCAACTGCCAAATTGGAATGAGTTTGTCATTTTGCATCTCGCTGCCACAAAGATTGGGGCGATTACGAATCCGCTCATTCCGATTTACCGGGACAGAGAAATCGGTTATATGGTGAAGATGGCGGAAACGAAAATGATCGTCGTGCCTGATGAATTCCGGAGCTTTGATTACCCGGCCATGATCGATCGTCTAAAGGATGACTGGCCTCAACTGGAGCACACGTATGTTGTGGGAGAGAACGTGCCGTCACACATGAAAGCGTTTACCGACCTCACGAATATTGCTTGGGAAGAACGACGTGACGTGAAAGAACTCCAAGCAATGACCCACGACCCGAATGAGCTGACCGAAATTATCTTTACGTCTGGCACGACAGGTTCTCCTAAAGGTGTTATGCATACGCACAATACGCTCTGTGTATCGACTGACTATTGGATTGAGCGCCTGAAGCTGACTGATGACGATGTGATGTTTATGCCGTCCACGTTCGGCCACCAAACCGGTTTTGGCTACGGGCTACGCCTGCCGATTCATTACGGTGGAACAGCGGTCTTCCAAGACGTTTGGAATCCAGAAGAATTTCTCGAACAAATTAGTACAGAGCGCATTACGTTTACAGCGAGCGCGACCCCGTTTTTGCAAGATATGGTTCAGTTTGAAGGGTTGGAGAACTATGATTTGCGAACCTTTAGAGCATTTATTGCGTTAGGTGCACCGATTCCTCGGGCCATCGTGAAAGAGGCAAATGAAAAAGTTTCATTTTCGATCCTCTCTGGTTGGGGGCAATCCGAGAACGGTCTTGTCACGCTCACGTTGCTCAATGATTCCATTGAGAAGCTGACGGGCACAGATGGAACGACATTTCCTCATATGGAAGTGAAAACGATTGATGAGTATGAAAACCCGTGCCCGCCAGATGTTGAAGGGGCATTGCTCGCTAAGGGACCTGCCCAATTTGTCGGCTATTTAAAGCAACCGGAAGTCACAGAAAGTGAGCATATTGACGATTGGTTTATTACCGGTGACCGGGCAACCATTGATGCGGACGGTTACATTCGCATCACCGGTAGAAATAAAGACATTATCATTCGCGGTGGAGAGAACATTCCGGTCGCCTACGTTGAGAATATGCTCTATGAACATCCTAGCATCCAGATTGCCCAAATTGTCGCCATGCCTGACGCACGTCTGCAAGAAAGAGCTTGTGCGATGATCGGCATGAAACCAAACGAGACACCCCTTACGCTAGAAGACATTAAGCAATTTCTTGAAGAGAAAGGTGTGGCCAAACAATATTGGCCCGAGCGCGTCGAAGTGCTTGAACAATTTCCAAGAACACCGAGCGGAAAGATCCAGAAATTCCGCCTTCGAGACATGATTAAACAATAGAGAAACGTGGAGGGAACCAACATGAGCGAAGTAGCATTTATTACCGGAGCAGGACGAGGCATTGGTCGGGAGATTGCCAAGACACTCGCAAACAAAGGCATGAAGATCGTCGTGACCGATATATCCATCGACTCAGCAAAAGAAACCGCCGAACTGTTAGACACCGAAGCCTTACCCCTTGCATGCGACGTCACTTCATTAGAAGATGTAGAAGAAGCGGTAAAGAAGGCAGCGGATCACTTTGGCAAGATTTCCATTCTTGTGAACAATGCCGGATGGGATAAAATTGAGCCGTTTCTAAAAAGCGAACCGGACACTTGGCAAAAAGTCATCTCCATCAATTTAATGGGCCAAATTCATACGTGTAAAGCCGTATTGCCAGTCATGATTGATCAAGGGCACGGCAAAGTCGTGAACTTGGCGTCAGATTCGGCGCGCGTCGGTTCAAGCGGGGAGGCGGTGTATTCCGCAGCCAAAGGGGGCGTCGTGTCCTTTACGAAAACGCTCGCTCGTGAAATGGCACGTCATAAGATCAATGTGAATTGCATTGCGCCTGGACCGAGTAACACCCCCCTTCTTGCTGAGATTAGTGAGTACAACGATGGCATCGTCAAAGCGTTGGAAAAAGCGATCCCATTCCGCAGGTTGGCAGAAGCTGAAGACATTGCCAATGCAGTTGCCTTCTTTGCATCCGAAGAAGCCGGTTATGTGACCGGGCAAACGTTGTCAGTGAATGGCGGGTTAACGATGGCTTAGGAGGAGTTTATATGCACGTACAATTGAACGGCAAAACCGTACTCATCACCGGTGCAGCCAAAGGGATTGGAAAAGCGATCGCACTTGAGGCGGCCGGAGCGGGGGCGAACATTGTCCTGCATTATCATCAATCCAAAGAGGAAGTAAAGCGTGCCGCAGAGGAAATCCGTGAACTCGGTGTGGACGTACAATTAGTGAGTGGAGATCTCGGGGATTATGCGGACGTCGATGCGGTGTATGAAACAATTGGACCGGTCGATGCGATCGTGAATAATGCTGGTTGGACACAACTAAAACCATTTTTCTCTTATGAACGTGGAGAGTGGCAAAAAGAGATCGACATTTGCTTACAAGCGGTCATGAACTTGGCGCACCGTTTCGTGCCCGACATGATGGAGCGGGGCAGCGGGAAGTTCATTAATCTGATTGGAGACTCCGCCCGTACGGGCGATCGCTACTTGAGCGTGTCCGGGGCTGCTCGCAGTGGGGCAACGAGCTTTGTGAAATCGCTCGCGCAAGAAGCCGGTCGCAGCGGCGTGCAATGCAATACCGTCTCGCTTGGCATGATCGATCAAGGAGAGCTTGATGAGTCACTGAAAACGAAACTCGTCAAACAATATCCCCTCGGTACCCTCGGGGATCGTACCGATGTCTCCCACATGACGACGTTTCTGTTGTCTGAACAGACGAACTGGGTGACCGGACAAGTGATCGCGGTCAATGGTGGCTACACGATGATTGGATAAAAGAGAGGTCCGTGATGGACCTCTCTTTTATCGTTTCGTCGCCCGCACAATGAGCATCATTGGCCGGCGCATCTCGTCTTCCATTCCTGATGAAGCAGGGGGCATCGGCTCGACGAGGCGATCTAACCGAAATCCATTCGTGAGCAGTGTATCTACGTACGTTGTGAGTGTCCGGTGATACTTCTTGACCGTTTCGCCTAGGAAAGTGGTGTCTCGTTCCCCCTCATAGAAATAGCGGTCAACGGGAAAGTGTTGAATGTTCCCTTTTTCATCGGTGTGCCACTGTTGACTACCCGCCGCAGTGAAAACAGGGTGCTCAACGGAAAACACGAATTGTCCTCCAGTTTCGAGCATGCGATGTACGTTTTTTGCGACTCGATCAAACGATTCAACATAATGAAAGGCGAGAGAACTAATCACAACATCAAAGCTCTCATCGTCAAACCGAACGTCTTCAATCGCAGTCTGTACGTACGACACATTGTCCATCCCCGCCGTTTTTTCTTTGGCGACCCCGATCATTTTCTCTGACACATCGATGCCAACGACTTGTTTTGCTCCTTGTTCTACCGCGTATACACAGTGCCAACCGTAGCCACAACCTAAATCAAGCACACGGTTATGATGAAAGTCAGGTAACAATTGTTGCAGCGTTGACCACTCTCCGGCGCCTGAGAGTCCATACTTCGAGCGGTCCATCTGTTCGTATTTCTCAAAAAAAGCTTGTTCGTCATAAGGGTTATGTTTGATAGTATCAGCCTCTTTCATACGTCTAGTATACTATAGATTTTGGAGGTGTTTCGAATGAGGGTTGCTTTTTTTGATCGCGACGGAACGATCATTGAAGATGTTCCCGATAAGGAGTGGGGGCGGGTTGAATCGCCAGTGTGGATCCGGGGTGCGATGGATACGCTCGAGGCGGTGCGCGGGAAAGGGTTTGAGATCATCATCGTCACGAATCAATATATCATTAACGAGGGGTACATTACTGCCGAGCAATACGAGCATATGAATCGTCAAGTGTTGGCCGCTCTTAGAGAACGTGGCATTCCGATTTTGGACGTGTTTCATTGTCCTCACGCCCGAGACGCGGGATGTTGTTGCATCAAGCCGAACACGGGAATGATCGAGCAAGCGACCGAGCGGTATCCGCCTATCGAGTTAGCCGAATCTTTTATGATCGGGGATTCAGATGTCGACGTTCAACTAGCAACAAACGTAGGCATTCGAGGATTCGGCATTAGGGTGCAGTCAGACGACCCAGCGGTCACCACGCTCGAGCGGGTGGCGGATTTATTGAAGTATATATAGCGAGTTGATGATGAGTATCCTTTTTTAGATGGGAATGGGGCGCTCGCCGGAACGGGGAGGCAAGGAGCGTAGGATTCTGTTCCAGTAAGGTGCGGGAGTCCAGCCGGACACAAAAGCAAGGGGAAGAGGAATTTGTGTCCGTGGCGGGGGTCTATCCGGACACAAAAGCAAGTGTAATAGGGATTTGTGTCCGGAGCGGGGGTCTGGCCGGACACAAAAGCAAGTGTAATAGGGATTTGTGTCCGTGGCGGGGTCTATCCGGACAAAGAAGCGAGTGTAATAGGGATTTGTGTCCGTCGAGGGATCTATCCGGACACAAAAGCAAGGAAAGAGGAAATTGTGTCCGGAGCGACCACCTATCCTCCCTGTCAACAAACAACCCCCCCTCCTCTGACCAAAGGTCTTAATCATCGTCAGACGGATGTCTGATGCAAAAGTCAGTCAGTTCATCGATGTACCTTTGTTTAATGTTTGCGATGCTTTAGGTGTATATTTTTAAAGGAGGCAGATCAATGAATTTAGGTCATGCGCTAATCTTCGGAGGAACGGGAATGCTAGCTGGCGCAACGAAATGGGTCGCGGAGCACGCAACACATGCCACCGCATTTGGGAGGAATGAACAACGGTTGCACAGGTTGGAACAGACGAGCGCGGCACTGGGTACTCGACAACTTGACTATACTGATTCAGAACAGCTGGAACAGGAGGTTCAGAGGGCGTACGATAAGTTTGGACCGATTCATACGGTAGTCGCTTGGATTCATGGGACAGCGCCCGGGGCTCGTTCTCTTATTGTTGAACAGATTGACCGGATGCAAGCGGACGTCTGGCAGCTTGTGACGGTTCGTGGCAGTAGCCATGATGTTCAGCAGATTAAGAAAGAGCAGAACATCGTTTCTGAACAATGTCGCTTCATTGACATTCAATTAGGCTTTATATATGATGGTCGTGTTTCCAGGTGGCTCACACACGATGAGATTTCTGCAGGGGTCATTCGAGGAATAAAAGATCAACAAGCTGTATCGGTCGTCGGTACGTTAGAACCTTGGGACGAGCGACCTTAACTAGCCAATTAGATGAGAGGATAGTCAATAGATGACACAAAAATTAATACGAGGCTTGCAACTACCCACTCCATTCGAAAAATCAGAGAAGATGTTTTGGCAAGATCCGCACATTGCTCCGTTTTTACTGGAAGCTCATTTGGAGCCAAGCCATGACGGGGCGAGTCGCTCGTTTGCGTTTATAGACGAATCCGTCGAGTTTATTACCGGAAAATTGGTGAATAATGATTCAGCAAAAATCATCGACTACGGCTCAGGGCCAGGTCTTTATTGTGAGCGACTAGCGAAAAAAGGGTTACGCGTAACGGGCGTCGACTTCTCATTAAATTCCATTAACTACGCGCGGGGGCAAGCGGAAAATCAACAGTTGCCCATCGAGTATCGGTTTGAGAATTACTTGGAGACCGACGAGGTTGACCGATATGACGTTGCGCTTTTAATTTATTGTGACTTAGGCGCTCTCAGCCAACCGGACCGGCAAACGTTGCTCACAAATATTCGCAAAAGCTTAAAGCCGGGCGGTCGTCTCTTGTTGGATGTTTTTACAGAACATCAGTATCACGCGTTTGCGGAAACACGTACTTGGAGGACTCATGAGAACGGAGCTTTTGGTCGCCAGAACCGTATGTGGAGCTCGTACAAAATGTGAAATACAGTGCAAGAATTACGCTGGAACAAACAACGGTTATTACGGATGATGATGTAGAGACGTACAACATTTGGCACCAATATTTCACTGAAGAACAGTTGGTTCAAGAGTTGGAAGAGGCAGGCTTTTCCATTGAGCATTGTTATGAAGATGTGAAGGGTCGTGAACAGTCACTTAATAGCAAGACGATCGCTGTCATTGCGAGGCGCGAACTTGAGTAGGTGCCTTATAACCTACTTTATGTAAGTGGTCAGAATTATAAGTATTATTTTCGGTGTGTTAGGGAAAAGAAAGCAGTAGAAACATCAACTTTAATGATGAAGGAGAGATTACGGTGAAAGGTTTTCAGCTTCTCCCTATTTTCGCATTTCCGTTTTTGATCGGCAGTGACATGGCGGACGAGCCTGCTGTCGGTGGTCACTATATGAGCGATATTCATTGGGCGTCGAGGCAGAAGAAGTTGCGCTTTCAAGTAACCGCTTTACGTTAGGGCCAGAGTTTGTCATGCCGTTCTCGATTGAAGCAACAAACGAAGTGATGGTCGGGCTATACAACCACGATACCAAGTCGATCGTTTGGCAGTATGGTGAATCCTCCCATATCGATGGCCATCTTGTCACGGAAGAAACAGCGCTGTATAGCGTTGTCATCGGTAACCCTACTGATGAACGGATTGAGGTGACGGGTGAATATGAAGTATAAACGGTTGTACACATGGCTTCCTCTATCGCTTCTTTTTGCTGTTTGTGCTGTCGGGTGTTCAGACAGCGATGAACAAACCGAGGAAGTGATAGAATCTGAAGTCACGCCTGTATCAGAAAGTTTTTCAATTCATGACATTGACGCCAACTTCTCAGAAGGTTATCCAAATGGCAATCCATTGCCTGAGAACCCTTCGACTTTTCCGTTTCTTGATGAAGGGGTAAAACATGATGATACGAACTAATTGTGTTTAGGTGATCCCTCCGAATTTCTGCTACAATGACAGAGGTAGAATAAAGGAGTGAGGGTCTTTGAAGAAAGGATTTTTGATCGGTCTAGCAGCCGTATTCCTCATCGGTTGTGCTACCGATGAACAAGAGCAGCAGTCCGGTGAAGATACGGATGTGTCTGAAGACGACATGCTCGAAGCGACGATTCTTCTTACAGAAGATGGCGGTGAGGTCATCGAGGAAGAAGAGGTCATGTTTACGGAAGGCAATTCGCTAATGAGCATTATGGACGAGAATTTCGATCTCGTGACGGACGCTGACGGTGCTTTTATTGAAGGCATTAACGGGTACGACTCAAACGAAACAGACGGTTACTTTTGGACGTACACAATCAATGATGAAGAAGTTTTCGAAGGTGCCGAAGACGTTGAATTAGAAGATGGCGATGATGTGTACTTCGATTTTTCCGAGTGGTAAGCAAGATTATAGTCAGTCCATTTGATGGACTGTTTTTCATCTGAAAAGTTTGTTTATTTTGAATATATAAAGGTTATAGAGTCGTATACGACAAAAACTAAGTGGGGGTCTTATGAAAGGAATTATCGTCGGCTCAACGCTCGTATTGGCTAGTGTTGTATTATACGGCTTTGTGTTGAATGCGGCATCCGTCTCACAAACGGTGGCAAGTGGTATGTTCGGACGGGAACTCATTTATTATCAACTATGGATTGTGTACTCGGTGGAAGTGATTGTTTCGATTGTGCTGTTCGCAATCGGTCTCATTGCTGCCGGGTGGGGGTTGTTTTCTAAACAAGGAAGATAGTGAAAACACAAAAAAGCTTTTCATCCAAGTTAGGAAAAAGGTAACATGTATGTAGATAATTTTTAAAATAAAGGGTGATGAGATGTTTAGTGCCAAATTTGAATCGCAAGATGGGTATGACAAAGGAATCGGGGAGCTTGTGTATATGCTTCAACATACGCGAATGATGACGGAGTTTGAAGTAGCTGAGCTGACGGAGAAACAGTTGGACTACTTGCTCGATCCGACGAGTAATTCAATTGGCATGTTGCTGCAACATATCGCTTCGATTGAGTCTTGCATCAAGTGATGTCATTTGAAGAGCGGATGATGAACGAAGAGGAAGAGAAAGAGTGGATGGCAGCGATGCAGCTCGGCGAGCGTGGTCGAGAAGAAATTAAGAACGACACTGTGAGCAATTATTTGCAAAAATTAAAACACGTTCGAGAAGAAACTTGCAATTTCCTAAAACAACAAGAGGATGAGTGGTTATACAAAGAACGACAGTTTCCAGATGGTACGCCGTACAATAACTATTTCCTATGGTTTCATGTTCTAGAAGATGAGATTAGCCACCGTGGGCAAATCAAATTGATAAAACGACATCTAGAAGCCAATGCCTAAACGATGGTTGGCGTGTGAGGATTGTTATTTTTGTTAGTGTTGGAGTAAGTATTTTCATAAGTATTCTGTTTGTAAGTTTCATTTATCACCAAGTGCAGTTGGTTCGAGAAGAAGCATGGATTCAGCCAATGGGAGAGATGGTGGATCGTCACGGTAGCGCCATGCACGTGTACACAGAGGGAGCGGGGGAGCATACGCTCGTATTTATGGCAGGGGGAGGCACAAGTGCGCCAGTGTTTGACTTTTTGCCATTGTATAAAGAGCTTGCCGACCGGCATACGGTTGTCGTTATTGAAAAGGCAGGGTACGGATTTAGTGAAGTGACCGACCAGTCCCGAGACATTGACACGATACTAGCTGAGACGAGAGAAGCGCTGCGACAAGCGGGTGTCGATGGGCCATACGTGTTAGTGCCACATTCTATGTCAGGCATCGAAGCGATCTATTGGACAGAGCAATATCCAGAAGAAGTGACCGCACTGATTGGCTTGGATATGGCGACCCCTGAAGCCTACGAGAACATGGCGATTCCGATGCCCCTTGTCCACGCCGGCAGTGTGGCTGCCAATCTCGGATTAACGAGATGGATACCAAGTCTTGTATCCTACGAAGTGCTGGACTATGGAACGTTTACAGAGCATGAAGAAAAGGTGTACCGAGCGCTCCAACATCGCCGTACATCAACGACGAACATGGTCAATGAAGTGGGATTTATAAAGGAAAATGCACAAGTTGTTGCATCAGGCCAAAACCGGTCTGTCCCTACACTTCAATTCGTCTCCAACGGCGAGGGGACTGGATGGGACGAGGCGACGTGGCTCGAATTTCAACAGACGTTCCAGCAAAATTAACACGATGCGACACTCGTACACATCGACGCCGCTCACAATCTTCATTATACGAACTCGAAGCAAATTGCCGAGGAAGTCGATGTATTTTTGGATTCTGTCAGATGAGTCACGAATTTCGGGTATAAGAACATGTAGCGTGCGATCAGACTAGGGTTTAGTTTTACTAGTCTATTCTTATAATGAATGTTTCGTAAAATTTTAAAAGTGGTACATAAGGAGTAGTAGCGATGCCCGCCTTTTTCGCAACAGTATTTTCCGGCTTGATTATTATCATTACAGTCAGAGCGGTTGCGATCGTGCTCAACATTGCCAAGTCAAAAGGTGAAGTGTCACGTTCCAATTGGAGATTGGGAATAGTATGTGTAGTATCTGTAGGGGTTGCCATATTCGTACTACTGCCTTTTGTTTATGACCGTTTGTTTTCTTATTTTTCTTAATTGGAGGTGGATGGGTTGTCTTTTAAAGAACGAATGCGACATGCCCGGTACACACGGTTGCTGGTTGCGATGTTCGTGTTGCCTGTAATCGTCGTGTTGTCGTTTCTCGACGTCGTACCATTATCAACAGGGGCTACATGGATGTTGCTGCTAGCATTTGTTGTCGGACTGATCGTATTTTTCACGAGGTTCAAAGGCACAGCAAAAGAGGGCTGAATGGAAAAAAGAATGAGGACGGTGCGGCAACCGTCCTTGTTTCATTTGTACGGACCGAATATTGGGGTGTGAAGAGAATCTCACCATAGATGATTCTATGGTGAGATATTAACCTAGTACGCAGTCAAATCTCGGAAAAATCATCCCATAGCGGATAACAACGCTTAGATCAATACCGTTCGTTCGTGTTGTTCATGGCAACTATAAAAGGACGAGGCAGGGCGTGAAAGAAATACGAAAACCGCCTTAAAAACGGATGTATGTGACGATGGGCCAAGCGAAAGTCATCATTCTTAACCTCGATTGCCACATAAGCTTCGCGAACTGTCACTAAATGAAGTATATGAGACGTTTGCTGCCCTATAGTGCCCCCGTTTGTAGGTTGGATTGTCACAAAGCATACCCTTTCAATTATGCTCGGCACTGAAGGTGCGACGGGCAACTCAACGTGGTTATATAATTATAAAAAAACGGATGTCCTTTTCGGGACATCCGTTTTTGCTCGCTTGATTATTCATCTTCGTCTTCGATGTCTTCTTCAATGTCTTCGATTTCTGCTTCTAAGTGCTCGTCTTGATCGCGATCTTCAATTTCGACGTCGTCACCGATCACGTCTTCGAGTTGGAAGAAGGCTTCATCGTAGTCAATGTCTAGTTCGTATTCTAACACTTCAAAGGTGATGCGGAACGGATTTTCGGCGTGTTCGTTTTCGAGACGGATGACTTCAAATGTATCTTGATCGATCCAGTAGTGTCGAACTTCTTCTTCGTCACTGAATGTTAAATGATACGTCATGTAGTCGTTGATTTCTTCTTCGCCTTCTAAAGCGACTTCATAATCTTCCATCATCTGTTCAAATTGGTTTTCGCGGACATTGACGTCTGCGGGGTCACCCTCCACATCTACTTGTTCAACCCGGTAGGCAACGTCTTCCTCTTCGGTATAGGTGAGCGTATATTCACTGTCACCTGCGGTATACTCCGTCGGTTCCCCGTCAATCATGCGCTCCATACGGTTGCTCACTGAACCGTCTTCGTGGTGGTAAATGTATTCAATCAGCTCTTCTTCTTGGGCGACGCCGGTTTCCTCTTCAGGTACATCGGCCTCGGTATCACCATCAACGCCTGTCGTCATAACCGAATGCGAGTAAATGCTTTGGAAATCGTCTTCGGCAGCAATCGCGGCATCAATGATTTCTTCGACAGTCATTTCCCCGTCGTCATCGGCTTCTGCCACGTCGTCTTCTTCATCCGATTGTCCGGTCGTTTCTTCATCGGTTTCGTTGTCGGTTTCTTCAGATGTGTCGGCGTCGCCGTTGCACGCGATCAGCAAGAGGCTTAAGCTAGTAACGCCAAGTAGTGAATAAAACTTCTTCATAGATCAATCTCCTCTTTCTCTCTATAGCTACAAGTCTCATACCCGGAATTTTGCCATTTGTAACGTTTTTGTGAAAAAGTGATCCGTTTGCGTGTGTGTTGCGTTTAATATGTAGCATCTTTATTTGGCATTTCTCCAACAATCCATGTACAATCAGCAGAGAGTCAATATTCCGATTTTTACTCCCTAAATCGAGATCAGATCGAAAAGGAGATACCGATGCCCAAAAAAGATGTAGATGTGTATGTCAGGCTAAGGCAGGGCGATAAAGATGCTTTGGAATTGATGTATGATCGCTACGGCAAACTTCTTTATTCCTTTAGTTACAAGATGACCGAAGACCAGCAATTCTCGGAAGAAATTGTTCAAGAAGTATTTATAAAGATCTGGACGCAGAAAAGTTCATATGATGAGACGAAAGGTAAATTTTCGAGTTGGCTGTTGACGATTACCCGGAATACGGTAATTGACCATCTTCGTAAAAAGCGGGAAACAGCATCGGAGATTGCCACGAAAGAAATGGCGGAAGATCCTGATCCGAGTGTTGAGGACCAAGTCGAGTGGAATGAGAAGCGAGGCGTTGTCCGAGAAGCGATCGAGCAACTGAAGCCAGAGCAGCAAAACGTTATCGTTTTATTTTATTACCGAGGGTTGTCCCAACAAAAAATCGCCGATCAGTGTGATATCCCGTTAGGAACGGTAAAAGGCGTCTCAGGCTTGCCTTAAAGCATCTGAAAGAATCGATTGAGCAGATTGAACAGAAAGGAGGGGTTACTCATGAGTAAACGTTGTGATCATTTAATCGACTATATGAATGGGCATTTATCAGAAGAAGAGAAACAAGCGTTTGAAGTGCATCTAGAAACGTGTTCAGACTGCCAAGAAGAATTAAATGAACTCAAAGAGCTTACGAGTGATCTAGGATTTCTATCAGAACCTATTGATCCTCCTCCGTCAATGAAAGAGCGCGTGCTATCTGCGGCCTTTGAGGAAAAAGCACCAACGGAACCTGAAAAGGTGTCAGAACCAGTTGAATTCAAACCGAAGAAAAAGAATAGATGGATTATGCCAACGATGGCAGCGGCGTTGATGTTGTCACTCGTAGGGAATGCCTTTCTGTTTACAGAACTGGCTTCGTCTCCAGAAGAAGGGGAAGAAATTCCTTCTGTAAGTATAGACTCTCTCGTGCAACAACTGAGTTTACAGCCATCCGCAGAAGACATTCCGTTTGAAGCGAGAGCGTCTTTTGTTGACAAAGACCAGCACCAACAGTTGATCGTTGAAGCTGATCAACTGAGCCAGCCTGCAGATACAGAAGTGTATCAAGTGTGGCTACTCAAAGATGAAGAGCCGTATCGCGCGGGGACATTTACCCCAGGAGAAGACGGCAGCGGCATGTCCACTTTCGACATTGACCCAGAGATGGGCTTTGACACGATCGCAATTACGATCGAACCCGATGAAACGAGTGAGCAACCTGAAGGCGAAATCGTCTTGCTGCAAGAATTATAAAGTAGCTCCCGGTAGAGTGCGCAACACTCCGCCGGTTTTTTGTTTTTAGACGTTGCGAACTACATAAATGAACTTCCCCTTTTAGCTAAAATCTAAAACAATAAAAATCTTTTTTTCCAAAAAGTGATCCATTTGAGCATTCTGTGCGTTAGCTTAGCAAACCAAAACATACAGAGGAGTGCTTGATTATGAATTTGAAAAAGGTATTAATTCCAGCATTAAGTGTCTCATTGCTTACACCAACGTTTATGCAGACGGTTCATGCGGAAGAAAATATGTCTGGAGTAATGACACCCGCAGTAGAACTTAGAGGAACATTGGATCATCTCTTATCGGAACACTTTGCACTCGCAGTACTATCAATGCAAAAGCAATACGATGGGGATGAAAGTGCCGAAGCAGCACAAGCGGCGCTTGAACAAAACGCAGCCGATATGAAACCGGCAATCGCTACACTTTACGGTGATGAGGGCGCGGAAGAGTTTGACCGCATCTTCTCTGCACATAATGATTACACTGTAGACTATGTGCAAGCAGTGAAAGATGAAGACATGGCAGCCCAAGAAGAAGCATCGGCGATGCTGGATGCGTTTTATGTAGAGTTCGGTGAATTCCTTGAAGGAGCAACAGAAGGCGAATTACCAAGTGACGCAGCCATTGAAGTGTTAGACATTCATGAGCAACAAGTGGAAGATGCGTTTACTGCCTATGTAGAAGGTGATTATGAAACAGCATACATGACGTACCGTGAAGGCCTGTCGCATATGTTTGATATTAGTGCAGCTCTATCAGGCGCAATTGTCGAGCAAAACCCAGAGATGTTTGATGGAACGGTACCAAATACTGAAGCGGGCAACTTACGCTCTGATGCGAGCAATCTCGTCGCAGAACACTTTGCACTTGCCACGTTATCCATGTCTAAAGAATTTAAGGAACGCGAAGACTTGGACTTTGTAAGCTGGGCAGAAGATGAGAACACGGCTGACTTAAAAGCAACGATTGCTTCGGTTTATGGTGAAGAAGGCGGCGAGCAGTTTGAGCAAATTTGGCAAGGAAACCACATTCTTGCTCAAAGTGAATATGTCGTAGCAGCGAAAAACAATGATGATGCGGCAAAAGAAGAAGCGGAAAATAAATTGAGCATGTTTGCCGATGAATTTGGGATGTTTTTAGATACAGCAACGGAAGGTATCTTGCCAGCAGCGGATGCGACTGAGCTTGTGAATGTGCACGAGAGCCAAGTACTCGGGACATTTGATTACTATGCAGCAGGTGACTACACAAGTTCATTTGATACGTTCAGAGAAGGTTATGCATTTACGTTTGATATTGGTGCAGGCCTAGCGGATGCGATTGTTACGCAGCATCCTGATATGTTTGAAGGTGGCGAAATGGTTCCAGAAATGCCACAAACAGGTATGGGTGGCGCCACTGCGAATGGATCTCCCTTCAGTGGATGGCTTGGATCTTTGCTGGTGCAACGGCAGGTCTAGTTGGTTACTTTGGCGTACGCAGATACCGCACACGAGCATAACGAGATAGGAGAGTGAGAGCCGATGTGGAAAAGGCAGGTTATCTTTTTCATCATCAGTCCATTTGTCCTCATCGGCTGTAGCCTCACTGAGGATGCGGATGTGGGTAGTGTCGTGGAGGAAGAACGAGAGGAACAAGAAGAAGTGAGAGCTCAGGCGGAAGCATGGAGCTCCCGACGAAGATCAAACGATTGCTGAAGAGTTCGGTATTGATGAAGCGCGCATCGATCAAGCGTTTGAGGATACAAATCAAGCGCAGGAAACGTACCCGACGGGCTTGACGATCCCTGCGCTCGATATTGATGCGCCAGTCATTGAAGTCGGGCAATTAGAAAACGGGCAGATGGGTGTGCCCGATAACGGAGAAGATGTGGGCTGGTATGAGCCAGGCACACAGCCAGGTGGTGCAGGCAACGCGGTATTGGCCGGTCACGTTGATGACCGTACGGGACCGGCAGTGTTTTTCGACTTGGGGGACTTAGAACCTGGTGACCAAATATTCGTAACGGGAGAAGATGGGGAAGAACTTGAATTCATCGTTGATGGGATGGAGCGCTACCCATTTGATGACTCTCCTGTAGAAGAAATATTTGGACCTTCGGATGACAAACAGTTAAATCTGATTACATGTACAGGGGTATTCAACCAAGAAAACGGAACACATGAAGAACGACTTGTCGTCTACACATCGCTTGTCGAAGAAGAAGAGGAGCCGGTATTACCTGTTCCTACAGAACTGACGATTCAAGGCGATTTGTTGTCATGGCACTCTGTAAGAGATGAAGAGATTGTCGGTTACCGAATCTACGAAATCGATGCAGAAGGCGAAGAGACTCACGTAGGAAGCGTATCGCAGCTAGAGAGAAAATCATTTCTTGTTAACGATCAAGATACGGACTATACCGTAAAAGCCGTTGATCACTTTGGAAATGAATCTGACCCAGCTGAAGAAGAGGACGCTTAAGTGTTGGGGTGGATATGACGTGCGGGTGCTTACAGCACCCGCACGTTTTTTGGTGTGTGCCTTGGCTAAAGCATGGTAAGCGCAAACAGTATGATTCGTGCAGATGTCCCGGGCACGTTCGTGAGCCTAGACTCGAAGTTCTGAACGACGAAGATCGTTGCGAGTATGCGGGTCTTGGGGGGCGGGAGCCGATGTTGCTAGATGTAAAGGAGTGGTGGAACGGCCTGTTTGCGCGCATGCTGAGCGGTCTAATTATAAGCGAATACCAACTGTAACTGCGTGAAAACATCAAAAAATTTGTATGATGTTGGCACATGCGGGCAAGACGAACGACCGTTCTGCGCGCGAGTTACTCCCGTCTGCGCGCAAGTTTACGATTTTCACTGACTTTAGCGCCGATTTTGCCAAACTCCTGCGCAGTTTGTTCCAACTTGGGCGCAGATTCCAGGATGAAGTGCTCAACGACACGTCGACCTCGTCGGGGCCGAAGCGAAACCGAACTCGGTTCGGCGCGGCTCGCGCCGACAGGATACATTACCCAAAAACTTGACCGCTTTTTAATACCGCGCGGCTTTGCGCTATAATGATACTGTCCAACGGGCGCACATCTTGACCAGATGGTACAACAAAAGGGCGGTAGGATGATTATAGAGGGGTGAGTACAATGACGTGGGTCCAGTCGTTGCAAGTTGCGATTGATTATATGGAAGATCATTTGCTGGAAGAGATATCGGTGGAAAGTATTGCGAAAGAAGCAAACTTCTCTTCCTTTCATTTTCAGCGCGTGTTCTCGGTACTAACGGACATGTCTGTCGGTGAGTACCTCAGACGGCGGCGCTTAACGCTAGCTGCCCATGAGTTGACGAGGGAGAACACGAAAGTGATCGACATCGCCTACAAATATGGCTACGAAACCCCCGAAGCTTTCTCTAAAGCTTTTCGTAAGCATCACGGAATTTCGCCTACGAAAGCACGCGCGTACAAGGGAAAGTTAACATCCTATAACCGCCTGGTCATCCAGGTGAGCCTGAAAGGGGCAGAACCAATGAATGTGAAGATGGTTGAGAAGGAAGCATTTGATGTGGTCGGCGTGAACGAGACGTTTTCATTAGAGAATGGAGAGAACTTCAAGGAGATTCCGAAAAGATGGGATCGGTTAATTAGCGAAGGTACGACCGATCAGCTGTTTGCGCTGAACGACGGGCCGATAGCCGGTTTACTCGGTTTATGCGTAGGGAAGAATGAAAAATCGGTCGAGTATTGGATTGGCACGGCGAGTGGTGGTGCTCGTTCTGACAGCTTTAATCACATCCAGATTCCAGCATCAACATGGGCGGTCTTTGAAGTGCATGGCCCGATGCCTGGCGGGATGCAAGCGGTATGGAAAAAGATCTATTCCGAGTGGCTGCCATCCAGCGGTTATGAGCACACCGGTACCCCTGAGCTAGAAGTATATTCAAAAGATGATCCTATCGTGAAGATTTATATTCCGAAATTTGGGTTCCGGTAAAATAAGTAAGGGCAGCATCTGTGCGTCCACACAGATGCTGCTTTTTTGTAAAGGGATTTGCAATGATGTGTCGAATTGTATGGCTTGGGAAGTTTCACAGATTGGAGGAGGGAACATGTTGACACGAGGAATGCTTCATCATATTGAATTGTACGTCTCTGATTTACATACAGCGTCACAGTTTTGGGGGTGGTTTCTCGAAGGGCTCGGCTATAAACCATTTCAGCAATGGGCGGAAGGGGCAAGTTGGAAGTTGGGGGACACGTACATCGTGTTTGTGCAAACCGAAGACAAATACTTGGATGTTCCGTATCACCGTAAACGGACGGGATTGAATCATTTAGCTTTCCACGCGGATTCTCGCCGGCATGTAGATGAGATGACTGAGGAGTTAAAAGCTCGGGGGTTTAACGTTTTGTATGAGGACAAGCATCCGTACGCGGGAGGTCCCGATTATTATGCGGTTTACTTTGAAGGGCCTGATCGCATGAAAGTGGAACTCGTTGCACCGTAAAGAATGGAGAGAAGCCGATGAATGAGAAGTTTGAACAGTTTACAATCATTTGCAAGGCGTTAAATGAGCAGGGGATTACCCCGCTACTCATGGGCAGTGTTGGCTTGGAAGTGCTCACCGAGCGGAGTTGGCAGGCACGAGATTTGGATATTCATGTGCCTGGAGATGCCAGAGGGTGGGAAGTTCCAGCAGAGAAATCCATTGATGAGTGGTCAGAGATTATGAAACAGATGGAAGGGCTCGGCTATCGACTCGTCGACTTGCATGAACATCAATTTCTAAAAGACGGAGAAGAAGTTGAATTTGGGATTATTGATACGCTTCCTGCGTTTGCGGGGATTCCTATCGAACAGTTGAAGCTACAAAAACGAGCCGGTGTGTGTTTCTATTTGCCAACAGCTGAACAATACTTACGCATCTATGAAGCTTCTTCCAAAGACAGTTACCGGTCAAATAAAAACAACAATAAAGATCAAGAGAAAATCACGTATTTACTAGAGTTGCAACAGAACAACCCCGGAAATAATTAGAGCGATCGATAAAACTTTTCTTTTTGAGCGTCGCTCGTTTGTTGTGCAAAATGAGCTGCAAGCGGGTAGTTTGCAGGAATTGCACGAGTGTCTCCCCCCATGATCAAGTTGGCATTTTCACCGTGCATCACGAGAAAAAGTGGGTGTCGGCGAGCATGAACGCTTTTTTAAAAGAAGTACATATACTGAATTAATTTGGGAAGGTGAACGTCTTGAATCGACGAATGTTACATATCGAAGGGGGAGCTGTTTTTGTTGTGTCACTTTATTTGTACGCGACAACAGGATTTAGTTGGTGGTGGTTCTTCCTGCTCTTGCTCGCCCCAGATTTATCTGCGCTCGGGTATTTGAAAGACCGTCGAGTCGGGGCGGTCGTCTATAACGTATTTCATACGTATAGCTTTCCGCTCCTTCTTATGCTCGTTAGCACGATGACCGGGTGGAATGTCGTGTTTGCGGTAGCGGTCATATGGCTCGCACATATCGGCATGGACCGGGCACTAGGGTATGGATTGAAGTACCCGTCTGATTTTAAGCATACTCATCTGCAGCGGGTGTAATATGGGGGAAGTTATGAAGAGGTATCTCGTCGTCATCACGGCTATGGTCGTATTTTTCGTCATAGAACTTAACATGTCGACCATTCATTATACGAGCGAACAGGAAGCCGAAGAAATTGAACGGATTCTTGACCGGGCGTGGGAAGATAATGCAATAACTGCCTATCAAATCGATGGGGAAGAGGAGCGGATTAACGTGTACGTGGATGCTAATGAGGACGCGGACCGGGTTAAGAAGGAAATTATCACAAACTTAAACGATAGGGATCTAGGTAACTACCGAGTAAGTGTCGCCGAGGAGGTGTCACTTCAATAGCACATTCATCAATAGATCAATCGAAAGCGTTGCTTTCGTTCGTTGAAAAAGGGAAATTCCAACATAGACACGTCTATGTTGGAATTTCCTTTAACGAGGAATCATTTTTTGTTTAAATTCCCACATAGAAAAGCTATATCCCCACATAGATGGCTCTATGATGGAATAAATTACGATTGCAACGCTCCTTTATGTTGAAAACCCCACGTAGATTGGATCTCCGGTGATTCCCGTCTACGAGCGGACCGCTTCACGTTGTAGAATATTATTTGTGCCCTACATGTGAATAAATGAGGAAACCTATACTACCTCACTCTCTGCTGAATTTCAGCGGCGAGCAACCATCGACCCTCTTCTTCAGTCCAATGTTCAATCGTAAACAGCTCAGCTAAAGAACGGCCTTCATGAATAATGTGCATTCGATAAAACACAACCGCATGTGTTTCTGTTTTCATGGAGATGACGCGATCGTCAAATCGTTTCTCCATCCCTTTCAGATCAGCAGCAGAAGATCGCATGCCTGCAATCGCTTCTGCTTTCGTGAACGTTGCAGGTTCTAGAACATTTTCATCATAAAATACGACGGTGTAATCGTCTGTCATGTTTTCTAGCTTCGTTGTGTCCCCCGAATGCATAGCTTCCTGCCAATCTTGAATAAAAGCGTCGTGCGTGCGTTCGAAATTCATCGTCTTCCTCCTCCTAATACGTGTTTTACCATCACTCTCAACAGACAAATGTGTGTACTTAAATAATGAAACTTGAATGCAACTACCTACCGAAAAACCCAACATAAATATAGACGATTACATAGCTTGCGAGTAGTAGGCTGAGTATCAATACCGTTTTTACAGGTGCAAATTGCAAGGCCGCACTCGTGTCTCCGATAGGCGTTCGCTTCACACGAGACCCAATTAAATCGCCTGCAACGTAAACGAGATTGAAAAGAAAAGAGCCACCAACAATGAAGTTTGAGATACCGGGTTCATTGAAGAACAAGTAGACGATGAAAAAAGCGACGAGAAGAAACGAAACACTCTGAAAAATGAAGCCGCCCATCACATAAATGAGTGAGTGCTTCCCGGCTGTATCGTATTTAAAATAGGTATGTACATAGTTGCCGTGCTCATCGCCAGGCTTTAACCACTGTCCGCGCTCATCTTTAAGCGCCACATGGGGCGGGTACTCTGTAAGTTTGATGCGAATATTCTCTTTTGGAATCTTTACGACATAACGGCCAACAAGATAGTGCCCAAGCTCGTGCACCCAAACGTGAACAAATAGCAACACGTATCCGCTAATCATCCACACGATAAATTGCAAACAAACACCCCCTGAGGATAGTATATCGCAACAGCAGGAGGTGGGGGGTGGTTTTTGAGTACATTGTATGAGATTCATCTGCAGGACTAATCCCCTTTGAATTTCTAAAACGAAAAGCGCAAAAAAACGAACACATCCGGTACATATCAT
Organism: Geomicrobium sp. JCM 19037; assembly: GCF_000698105.1. NCBI lineage: Bacteria > Bacillati > Bacillota > Bacilli > Caryophanales > Geomicrobium > Geomicrobium sp. JCM 19037. The sequence continues at coordinate 107,045 of NZ_BAWZ01000002.1, forward strand.
GTATAATGTATGATATATAACATGTGTTATTTATCGTGAGAAATTCGAGAGAGAGGTCTCTATGCCACCAAAAAATAAGTTTTCTAAGGATCAAATTGTTGAAGCGGCGTTTGCGATTGCTGAAAAAGAAGGGATTGATGGGATAACGATTCGCAAAGTGGCGGATCAGTTAGGTAGTTCCATTGCCCCGATCTATGTGAATTTCACTGATGTAGACGCATTAAAACAAGCGGTGATTGGGCAGGTTGTGAACGTGAGTCACCGCTTGTTGGCGGAAGAAACGAGTCGCTCGCCGTTTGCGAATATTGGGGTTGCAAGTCTCAGATTTGCTAAAGAGTATCCAGTACTTTTTAAAGACTTTGTCATGAATCAAAATGATTATTTGCAAGACTATGATGAGGGGATGGGGGATGTTCTTATTGATCAGATGAGAGACGACCCTGAACTTCAAGAGTTTACTAACGAAGAGCTTCAAGATATTTTGTTCAAAATGAGAACGTTCCAGACAGGCTTCTCAGTCATGGTTGCAAATGAGTTATTTCTGAAAGAATTCGATATGGATAAAATGATCGAGATGATGGACAGTACCGCTGAAGACGTGGTGCGTGCTGCCCGACTTCGAAAAGGGAGGGACGCATGATGGGCCGAGTTTTGGATGAATCTTTTCTTCAGAAAACCGTGGAGCAAATGGCGAACAAGAAAAATAACTGGGGAGCCATTTTGTGTGTCGAACAAGGCGACGGCGACTTTTCGTGGACGGGCGCAGCTGGGAATCTGAAAGCGCACGATCAATATTTTATCGCAAGTGTCACGAAGTTATATGTGACAGCAGTTGTTCTCATGTTAAGGGAAGAAGGTAGGTTGCAACTGAGTGATCCGATCAATATGTACTTATCGGATGATGTGATGACCGACCTTCATGTTGTAGATGGTGTTGATTATTCAAAGGATCTAACCATTCAACATCTTATCTCGAATACGTCAGGCATTCCGGATTACTTTGCATACAAACGAGCGGACGGCACGGCTGTTGCCGACGATCTGTTCGCGGGCAAAGATCAACGCTGGCCGTTGGAGCAAGTGGTGAGTCTAACGAAACAAATGAAACCGAAATTCAAACCTGGCGAAAAAGGGAAAGTGAACTATTCAGATACGAACTATCAACTGTTAGGTAGAATCATAGAGAATCAGACAGACATGAACATTGCCGAAGTGTTCAAGCGTTATATTTTTGACCGGTTAGGGTTTACGAAAACATACGTATACACCGACATATATGATGAGAAGCCAGTCGCTCTCCATTACAAAGCTAGTACGGTCCGCCTGCCGCTTTACTTTTCTTCGGTTGGTGCCGAAGGCGGCATCGTGTCAGATGCAGAAGAAACGATGCAGTTTTTGCGCACATTCGCAAACGGGTATTTCTTCCCGAAAGAGCAGCTAGAATCGTTAAAAGAATGGCGTTTGATCTTTTTTCCAGGCTCTTTTTATTATGGGATTGGCTTGGAAAATTATGGGTGCCGCGCATCTACTCACCATTCAAACGGATTCACGAAATTATCGGTTTCTGGGGACAAACGGGCGCGTTTGCCTTTTATAATCCAGAGAGGGATTTGTTCTTTACAGGTACGGTGAACCAAAGCAGCGGGTGGGGGCATAGTGCGGCGGTCAAGGCGATGATTCGGATTATTCAAGCCACTTGATGAATTCTGCTACAATAAAGGAAAAGATTCGCTTCAGGGGGATATTAATTTGATCTATTGGGTCTTAGCCGCTGTCGTTCTCGTCATTTTGCTCGCGATTATAGGGTTATGGCGGTTACTCAGTTGGCAGCAAAAGCCAGATGCATACTACGTCGAAACGTTCATTCGTAAACATCCAGCTCGTTCTTCTCTGCTCGTGATGAGAAACGGGGAAACGCTCGTTGAGGAGCAGGCTGATGAGCCGAGACACTTGGCGAGTACAGTGAAAATCATCGTCGCCATTGAATATGCAGAGCAGGCGGCAAACGGAGAAGTTGATCCGTCGGAGCGCATCCCCATCGCAGACTTAGCCCGGTTTCATATTCCTCAGACAGATGGCGGCGCTCATCCAAGTTGGCTTACAGATGTGGAAGCAAACGACCGTTTGCAAGAAGGGGCTGTCTCATTGGAGGACGTTGCCAAAGGGATGATTTCTCACAGCTCCAACGCCAATACCGAATACTTACTCATGCGGTTAGGAATTGAACGCGTGAATCGCCATCGCGAACGACTCGGATTGTCCAACCATGACCGGATCGTTCCATTCGTCTCTAGTATGATCATTCCGTACGAAGTGGCAAAGGCCAACGATCTGAAGATTTTTGATAAGGAAGACGCCAAGAGAATTCCAGCACTTATGGATGCCATGTCGAGCGAGGCCTATGAACAACAAGCGTTAACCATCCATGAAAAGTTAAAAAACGATCATGACGGTTCGTACAAAGACAACGTGAAGTTGCACGCATGGCATAATCAGAAACTGGACCAGATCGTGTCCAAACGCGATACCCGTTCAACGGTGCGGGAATACGCGAGTATCATGCAGAAAATAAATTCAGATGGTTATTTTGCAAAAGAGGTTCAAGACCACTTGCAGCCGGTCTTGGAAGAGTGGCTTTTGAACAACTCGAAGAAACGGTCGACATTCACTCGTCTTGGTGGAAAAGGTGGTTCCACTTCTTACATCGTCACCTTCGCTCTTTACGCAGAAGACAAACAAGGAAATCGCACCGAAATTGCGGCGTTCTTTAACGACGTGCTCGGATATGAAACGATCAAGCTCGAAAACAGCATCCTCGCTTTTCAGCTAGATGTCGTCGGTAACGATGCCAGGCGGGCAGAGCTTGTTCGGCAGTTTGGTGGGGATTCACTATGATGGGATTTTCTCAAATTTGCTAGCTTTTTAGGCTTAAATCTTACCGTAGAACCATCCATGGTAAGATTCTCATCCCGCGGATGTTATCGAACAATATAAGTTGAACGAAAGAATTTCATCAAGAACCAATGGTAAGCTTGGTAAAGTGGAAACTGTGCTCGAGTTGCGACCGAACTGTTCTCAAGTTTGGGAAAATCGCAGAAAAAGCGGTCTAATCTCATAAACTAGGGAACAGAATGAACAAACTTGGTAACAGATTGCCGGATCACCTATGCATCCTCGCCCCAAAGTACCAACAAGCTGTCGGCGCGAGCCGCGCCGAACCGAGTTCGGTTTCGTTTCGGCCCCGGCGGGGCCGACGTGTAGTTGGCACTTAGCCTGGAATCTGCGCGCAAGTTGGAACAAACTGCGCGCGAGTTTGGCGAAATCGGCGCTAAAATCGTTCAAAAGGGCAAACTTGCGCGCAGCTGGGGGAGACTCGCGCGCAGAACGGTCGTTCGTCTTGCCTGCATGTGCCGCCATCCCCTGCGGCAACGGGTTCAGAGAACCATCCTTTGCATTTCCAAGCCAAAACCTAGCAAGACGTCGGCGCGAGCCGCGCCGAACCGAGTTCGATTTGGCTTCGGCCCCGCTGGGGCCGACAGGTTGCTCGGTTATGGACATTGAATCTGCGCTCCAGTTGGAACAAATTGAGCAAAATAGCACCGCGCTCCCCCTCCAACCCAACACCCAACAGTGCAAATCAAGAAAGTGTTTCGTTCATTCCATATCGCTTCACGAATCGCTACTAATTTCCTCTGTAAATCTCGATCGTGAAGTCGAATCAATCTATTTAATTTGACTCGCAAAAAACCGCTGTATTCCAATAATCTCCAAACGAGTCCGGCGCAAAGCTCAAACGATGATTCACTTCATACGCATTCTTAAACATTCCATCGTCTTGTTAAATCAGATGTCCCTAAAAAATTCTTCGATTTTCAGCACTCCCACTCCCATACCCATAGATATAGATATAGGGGTGAACTTACGTAATGCCAAACGCAGATGAACCTTTTAAGGCTCTTGCACAACACCGTCACTTAAATTCGATTCAACAATCATCGTTTCACGATCAGAATCTGTGAATTCGACATGCACAGAGAGGTCGTCACCAACACGGGACGAAGGGTGATATTCAGGTTGGAGGGTGTACGCCTCATCTGGGTAGTGTGTGCGCAAATAGTGATCGACTTGATCGGTATGCGCATAAATATCAACATGGTCTTGGATCGTATTTTGCAAAAACAAATAGGAAACGAGTAGAAAGCTGAGTGTAGAAAGGATCCACGTCCATGTGTACACTCGCTTCTTATTCCGAGCCTGCTCACTAAACACTTTACCGAATACAACACTTAAACCTACATACAGAAGAAAGCAAATGACTAGCGCGACAACGACGAGTGGCGAGATGCCGTACATGGAATCATCCTTTCAAACGTTGATCGATCTCGTATACATTGCTAGACCATTCAGTTAAATAGTGATCAATAATGTCTTCGTCTTCGGCAGTTTGACCGAGTTCGGGCATAATGAACTGCACATGAACGACGAGATAGAAAATGGGATGCAGTAACTTCATGATGGCAAAATCGTCTCGTAGCACTTCAAACCTCTCAACGTGTGTCCAATGTTGTAAATACTCGTGCAACACGTCTTCGCTGTTACTTTTTAAGAACTCGGCCTCCACTTCTTCGAGAAAGTGAACGAGGCTCAAAAAAGGGTGAGTCAGACAACTGTTCGACCAGTCGTAAAGGAAAGGCTCGTCGTTTTCAATGATCACATTTCCACCAAAAAAATCACCATGGTCAATGGACTGTAGCTGTTTCGTTTTCAGTAACGAAAGTAAAGACACAACAGCGGGTACGCTTGCAAGGAGCTTTATGACTTCCTTAGGCGCGAGCCAATTCTGCACAGCTTGCACAGTAGAAATGAGCATTGGTGCAGAAATCACTTCATCAAGACTGCGGTCAGGAATGGACGGCCGCTGACGTCCCTCGTCTTCGCAGAAGGCGCTTTGTAACTGGGCCAACCTGCGAGCAGCTTCTTCCCAAAACTCAACGGCCAGCGAGTCGCCGAGCAGTTCGCCTCGCATTTCACGCATCACATACGCATGTTTCGACGGATCAATCGCAAGCACCTCTGGCCCGTACCGGTCCATATATTTTTGTACAAGCGGCTCATGTTTGAATACCGGAGGAGCAACTTTCACATAGGCATTCTGTTGAGAGCTAGTAACCTTTAACAACACCCCTTTTTCCCAACTTCTTATTTGCTGAAAGAAAGCATCGGGATCATTGAGCACAGTTTTCACCCAAGACTCAATTTCACTTCGAAAGCCATACTCAGACCAAGGAAAAGTTTTCTTTTTTAACTCAGCTTTCCATTTTTTAAGCACTTCTGCCTCGCTTTTTTCTAATTGCAAAAGCGCATTTTTGCTAAAGGGACTCGTCCAAGACGTTTCTGCATGATGGTGAAGTGGTTCGCGGTCAAGCACTTCCACCTCGTAAACGATCCGACTGTCCTCCGTTTTTATACGTTGTAACACATTCGTGTTCAAGCCGTACTCGTCGTAAAAGAATGTATGAATTGGTGTCGTTTCTGCCGCATGAAATTCTTTTCGAGTAAAAGAAGGTAACGTCAATGAATCACCAGAAATGTCAAACAGCATCGTTTTCGATGGTTGATGATATACGAGAAATTGATAAAGCATAAAAAAACCCCTTGGAACTATATTTGTCGTCCCCTCCCGATCACCGAGAACAGCACGATCAGACCGAATAGTAAAAACAGCACGCTCGTGATTAGACCGACGGCCCGAATCGAGAACATTTCAGCGGTGATCCCGACGATGAGTGTGAGTAAGATAATCATTACCGCTTCAAAAATTCCGAATAAGCTGTCAAACCTGCCCATCAATGATGCAGGAACGTGGTTCTGATAGAAAGTTAAAAATCCGGTGTTCGCAAATGTTAAAAAGAAGCCGATGAAAAGCCCGCCGATAACGGCGATTATGAAACTAGAAGCACTGAATAGCAGCATATAGCTAATCCCTACAAGCGGCGTGCCTACACCAATGAGTATGCGTAAGGACAAGTATTTAGTGAATGCCGCGTTCAATGTGGATCCGAAAACGATACCGATGCCAAACATGACGAGAAACAAGCCATACGACGTGTCTGTCATCATCAGAACGTCTTTGGCAAACGCCGCTTCAAGGGAGTCGATGGCCGTCATGAAGATCGTGACCGTACAGAATAAAACGTACACGTACGAGATATACATGTGTGAGCGGCTAAACGTTGCGACGGCCTTCGCATCGTCTAGGATCACTTTCCAGGTGACATTTTTTACTCGGTCCTCATCATCCATTGTATCAACGTTGGGCAAGAATAGAAGAAAAATGGCAGACAATCCGAGTGCAACCGCATTGATGAATAGGGTCATTTCTGTCGTCGTGACGAGAAACAGTACACCTGCAATTGCAGGTCCGATTAAGATCCCTGCTGAATCAATGAAACCTCGTAGTGCATTAAACCGTTGCCGTTGTTCTTTTGGAATTAGTTTCGTCATGTACACCATTGCGGCTGGTTGAAAAACGGCACTCCCCATATTGACGATGAAAACGAGCAAATAAATGATTGGGATTGAGGAAACGAGTGGAATCAAAGCGATAATCATCGCTCGAAACAGATCCAGTCCAATCATAAGTCGACGCGTATTCGTGCGATCAATAAAACTGCCTGCCCATCCATTTGTACAAATGGCGGCAACAGGAGCCAATGTGTAAAGGATCGCCATCGCTAATGCAGAGCCGGTCTCAGCAAAGATCATTAAGTTTAAAGAAATTAAGTACACCCAAGCGCCAATATTGGAAATGCCAATTCCTGCTAAAAGTAGCAAAGGAGATTTCCATTTGTGAAAATCAATCAAAAAACTCACCCCCAAAACCGATAGGTTTTGAGGGCGAGCGGTCATCGCGGTGCCACCTCAATTCACTCCTCTATTGCTAAAGGAGTCTTATCAAGTACGGCAGGGCGAAGAATCGTCCGCGATACTCTATCTCGATAACGGGAGAAGTCGTTGCATCATCATTACGAAAAATTTCATAAATCCTCTGCACAGCTCCAAGATTTGCTTCGACCCACAAACTCATCCTCATTCTCAGCAACTTGAGGTCTCTGTAGACAGCGTGTGGATGTACTCTTCTTTTCATCGCCTTTATAAATTACTCCATATCATATCGTTCAATCGCGGGTATGTAAACAAAAAATTGCGTGCTATGCTAAAAGTGAAAAGATTGCGTATGCCATAAGTGCAAGCACACATAGAAAAATTATTATACGTATCACCTTGTTCACTAATTCCCTCCTGTAATTTTCATGCGATAATTTAAATGATAACATCTTTTCCTTGGTACAAAAATACAAAGAGGTGATGGAATGGTACATGTCCAATTGGCGGGTGATGAGCATGTGGAAGGGATTATCCGTGTATGTCGCGCCGGGTATCGAGATGTGTCTGAAGGAATCTTATCGGAAGAGACGATCAAAAAGAACTGCGAAGCGTATTACAACCGCGTGCGTATTACGACTGAAGTGAACGCACCGACGTCCCGCTGGGGCGGTTACTTTGTGGCATTGGACGGTGAGGCGGTCGTAGGAGCTGCCGGTGGCGGGATGATCGATGACAAAACGAGCCGATTGTATGTCATCTATTTAGATCCAAGTCGTCGAAATGAAGGCATTGGCTCGAAATTACTTGACGCCGTAACGCTGCAACAACAACAGTTCGGAGCCAAAGATCAAGTCGTGACCGTACAGCGAGATAACCAAAAAGGCATCCCGTTTTACGAAGCACGCCAGTTTCACTATGAAGAAGAATTTCGCGGAAAGAACCTCCAATACGAACCGAATAACATCGTTTGGCAGTACAGACGAAAACTATCGTAACTATTAGGAGCTCGATGCAGGGGTAGCTCGATGCATCGACGTCGCAACAATCAAGTAAATGATGGCGAGACCGATGAAGCTACCGTACCCTAAAATCCCTGTTCCGAGGGCAAATAAAACCATTGCAAAACCGAAAAATATGACCGATGATATGTAGTAGAGTGTCTTCAACTAGAGCACCTCTTCAAAGATATTCGAATCTACGAAAACGAGGGAAATCATGAAACAAAATGACCCCGTCATCCAATCATACATTCAATCAAAGGAAAAACAAAGACAACTTTACAAGAGAACACTTTTTATCGTTAGTTTCTCTCAAGTATTCGGTGGTGCTGGACTTGCGGCGGGAATCACAGTCGGTGCCTTGCTTGCTCAGGAAATGCTTCAGACAGAAGCATTAGCCGGACTTCCGGCAGCGCTCTTCACCTTAGGTTCGGCTTTGGCGGCCTTTCTTGTCGGTAGACTCTCGCAACGATTTGGCCGTCGGACCGGGCTATTTCTCGGTTTCTTTGCAGGGGCTGTTGGTGCGTTTGGCGTCGTACTTGCTGCCGTTTTAGGCAGTGCCTTTTTGCTGTTTTTGTCCTTGTTCGTCTATGGGGCGGGCACGTCAACGAACTTGCAAGCCAGGTATGCCGGAACCGATTTAGCGAGCGAGAAACAACGCGGGAAAGCCGTTAGTATTGCGATGGTCTCGACGACGTTTGGCGCCGTGGCTGGTCCGAACCTCGTCGATTTGCTCGGAGATTTTGCCCTATCCATCGGTGTTCCTGCGCTAGCTGGACCGTTTATTCTTGCAGGCGTTGCGTTCTTACTCGCCGGCCTCGTACTGTTCATCTTGCTTCGCCCAGATCCGTTTTTAATCGCTCAAGCGTTAGCCGCTGAAACCTCTGGTGCCGAAACAGAAGATGAGCAGAGTGCCCCTAAAACGTTACACCGTGGCATTATTACCGGTGCACTCATCATGATTCTCACCCAACTCGTCATGGTTGCCATTATGACGATGACCCCTGTTCATATGGAACATCATGGTCACCATATGGGGGCGATCGGGCTCGTTATCGGGATTCACGTTGGGGCGATGTACTTACCTTCGCTATTTACGGGGTATCTCGTTGACCGTTACGGGAGAATTTCAATGGCGGTTGCTGCTGGAGTAACCTTGCTCGGTGCTGGCTTGATTGGTGGGTTTGGTTCTGGAGATGATCTGACCGTATTAATTGTGAGCCTTGCCTTACTTGGCATCGGCTGGAACTTAGGGTTAATTAGCGGTACGTCACTTATTGTGGACAACACAACCACTGCCAATCGTGCAAAAACGCAAGGTTCGGTTGATGTGTTCATTGCGCTCGCCGGTGCGACTGGAGGTGCAATGAGTGGGATGGTCGTTGCAGGTGCTAGTTATACAGCCTTATCCTTGTTTGGTGGCGTATTATCACTCGTGCTCATTCCGATTGTTTATTGGTATCGGAAAAAAGGTTAAACAAAACGTCCTCGGAAAATATTCCGAGGACGTTTTGTTTTATGTCGCCTCTTGACGCATGATGTCTGTCATTTTACATTTCTAGCGAACATCGTGAAGGGAAGGTTACTTGAGAACGGTTCTCAAAAAAAGATTGACAATAGTGAAAAAAGACTCTACTATTATCGAGAATGATAATCGTTTTCAATTAATAGGGGGTAATCATGAAAAAATCAATTTTGCACGTACATACATTGCTAGCGGCTATGCTCGTTGTGTCTGCTTGTTCAGGGGAATCAGAGAATGCGACAGAAGCGGAACTTGACAGCGGGGGCGAAGACAACGGTTCCGAAGAACAAAGCGAAGAGATCGTCATCGAGCATGCATTCGGAGAGACGACCATTCCGTCAACACCTGAGCGCGTCGCCACGGTGCAGTGGGGGAACCAAGATGTTGCATTAGCGTTAGATGTAGTTCCTGTTGGGTTTTCTGCAGCGAACTTCGGTGTAGAGGACGAAAGTGGGCTACTTCCGTGGACAGCTCAGAAGCTTGAGGAGTTAGGCGAAGATGACCCATATATTTACCAAGATACTGATGGACTTGATTTCGAAGCGATTTCTGACAGCAATCCAGATGTAATTCTTGCAGCATACTCAGGGATTACAGAGGAGGATTATCAGTTGCTAAGCGAGATCGCCCCTGTCGTTCCGTATCCAACTTCTCCGTGGACCACTTCCTGGCGTGAACAAGTGACGATGAACGCACAAGGAATGGGAATGGAAGCAGAAGGTGAACAACTCATTGAAGATACGGAGGCGCTTATTGAGGAGCGAGTGAACGATCATCCTGAAATTGAAGGAAAATCCATCGTGTGGGTGAACTTCTCCGCAGATGATTTTTCTGGAATGCATTTGTATACACCAGCAGACACACGCGTCGCTTTTCTTGAAGAACTTGGCTTAGAATACCCAGATGAAGTTGTCGAATTGATTGAGGATACCGATGATTTCTCATTGAGTTTGAGTGCTGAAAATGCCGACGTGTTGAACAGTGCCGACTTGATTATCGGTTATGGAGATGAAGAGCTGTTTGAATCCGTAAAATCCGATTCTAGACTTGGGCAAATTCCTGCTATTGAAAGAGACTCAGTCGTTATGATTGGTGGAAACTCGGCAATTGCGGCTTCAGGGACGCCGACGCCACTCTCGATTGAATATACAATTGATGACTATGTGGAACTCATTTCCGATGCTGTCGATAACTTGGAAGAATAAGGAAGGGAAGCAGCGTAGAAGCAAAGTGCCCGTCGTACTCATCTGTACGCTTGGCTCTTGGTCGTATCTACGCTGCTATCTCTTGCCTTTGGCTCCCGCGCGGTAACATGGGAAGAGTTGATGAGTGGCTTGTCTCTGTCTGAAGCAGACTCCTATGCAGCAAGCGTTGTCCAAGAAAGAATACCGAGAACGGTCTTTAGCTTATGTTGCGGGGCGGCGCTCGGCATATCGGGCGCACTTATGCAAGCCGTAACGAGGAATCCGCTAGCCGATCCTAGCATCCTTGGTGTGAATACAGGAGCGGCATTGTTTGTCGTTTTTGGCATGGCGTTTCTCGGCATTAACTCTCAATCTCAATACATATGGTTAGCCCTCGTTGGCGCGATGCTAACCGCATTGTTCGTATATGGCATAGGCTCACTTGGTAGGGCAGGAGCAACACCTCTCAAGCTCGTGCTTGCTGGGGCGGCGACGAGTGCGGCGCTGTCATCCATCGTAAGCGCAATTATATTGCCAAGAACGAATGTGATGGACCAGTTTCGTTTTTGGCAAGTGGGCAGTGTCGGGTCAGGTAGTTGGCAATCGATCATGATTTTCTTGCCGTTTTTGATTGTCGGCATTGTAATTGCAATCATGTCGGCGTCTTCTTTGAATGCACTCGCTTTAGGAGATGAGGTCGCCAGTGGACAAGGTGTGCGAATTGGCGTCCTTCGTCTGATTGCCGCATTTGCCGGTGTGATCCTTTGCGGGGCAGCGACAGCGCTCGCTGGACCGATTGGGTTCATCGGCTTATTGTCCACGCATCTCGTGCGTCTCTTGCTTGGTCCTGATTTACGCTTAATCATTCCTTTTTCTGCAATGACAGGTGCAATCATTTTGACGGTTTCTGATGTGAGTGGTCGTCTGCTCGGCAGTCCAGGGGAACTAGAGGTAGGGGTTGTCACCGCGTTTGTCGGTGCACCGATTCTCATCATGCTTGCGGTTCGGATGAAGGTGCGTTCATTATGATGAATTCGACAATTGGCCGTATACGAAATGAGAGAAGAAGAAGATTTACTCGAAGAGCAGTCGTGACAAGTGCGCTGTTTCTTCTCGTACTCATGTTATGCACGGCGATGCTCATGCTCGGTAACACTATCTACCCGGTTCAAGATGTCGTAAGGGTGTTGCTCGGGGAAGAAATTGCAGGGATGATGTTTGCGATTGAAACGATTCGCTTGCCGAGAATGCTTGCCGGATTACTTGCAGGAATCGCCTTTGGTATTGCAGGCAACACATTTCAGACGATGCTTCGCAACCCCCTTGCGAATCCTGATATTTTGGGAATTACTGCCGGGTCTACCGTCGCCGCTCTTGTGTGCATCCTCCTATTGCAAACGAGCCGAGCAACCGTATCGGTTTCAGCAATTATCGCTGGTTTAGTGACGGTTGTCGTAATCTATTTCTTATCGAGAGGAAACGGGTTTTCCATCGGAAGACTTGTGCTCGTAGGCATCGGTATCCAGGCAATATTAAGTGCTACCATCTTGTATTTGCTCATGATCGGTGCGCAGGAAGACTTGCCAAACGCAATGCGTTGGATGAGTGGCAGCTTAAATGGTGTGCAGATGCATCAGCTCGTGCCGCTAGCGATTTCGATGATCGTCTGTATTCCGTTGCTCGTGTTTACCGGCCGTCACCTGTTAATGCTAGAACTCGGTGAAAGCGCAGCTCTCTCCCTCGGTGTACAAACCGATCGTACGAGAATTGTATTAATCGTGGCCTCTGTCATTATGCTCGCACTCGCTACAGCTGTGACCGGTCCAATCGCTTTTGTCGCTTTCTTGTCAGGACCGATTGCAAAAAGACTAACGGGTGAAGGTTCGCCGAGCATCATCGGTTCGGGTCTCGTCGGGGCAACCCTCGTTCTCGGTGCGGATCTTTTAGGGCAATTTGCCTTTGATGTACGTTACCCTGTTGGCGTCATTACCGGGATGATGGGTGCACCGTTTCTGCTTTATCTATTGATTCGCATGAATCGGAGGGGAAATCTGTAATGAAGACGAAAGATCGGCTTCACGTTGAAGGGCTTGAAGCGGCTTACGAAAATAAAACCATCCTTAAAGACATCCAACTGAAAGTGCCTGACGGGCGGATTAATGTCATTATTGGCGCGAATGCTTGTGGGAAGTCAACCTTGCTAAAAGCGATGAGTAGGTTACTAAAGCCAGTCGGAGGGGTGACGACGCTGGATGGCAAAGCGATTCATACGATTCCTCCAAAGAAGCTCGCTAGAACGCTTGGCCTGCTTCCGCAATCACCCATCGTACCTGAAGGAATTACAGTTGCGGATCTGGTAGGACGTGGACGCTTTCCCCACCAATCATTCATGAGGAGTCGAACGAAAGCAGATGATCACGCTGTCGCAGAGGCGATGGAAATGATGAACATCGCTGATTTGGCTGAACGAAACATTGACGAATTGTCTGGCGGGCAGCGGCAACGGGTATGGATTGCGATGGCACTTACGCAAGAAACCGACATTTTGTTTCTGGATGAGCCAACGACGTTTCTTGATATTACGTATCAAGTGGAAATTCTCGATATGCTCACCGACTTAAACCGTAAACAAGGAACGACAATTCTTATGGTTCTTCATGACATCAATTTGTCCGCGCGTTACGCAGATTACATGTTCGCCTTGAAACAAGGCGAGCTCGTCACCGAAGGGACGCCGCAAGACGTCATTACGAGTGAACAAATCAAGAACATTTTTGATTTAGACTGTGAAGTGATTCAAGATCCGGTGTCAAAGTCACCGTTAATAATACCGAAAGGTAGGCATCACATCCGATGAACGGCGCGATGAATTTCGGTCGCGCCCTTCTTGTTTCTCAGACCAAGTTCGATTAAGATGAAATGTAAGCGCATAACATACGCTAAAAACGGGTAAAGAGTCACAAGACAAAAGCCCTTCCTATTTATATGAATGTGCGATATAATATATTAAACACATTATAATACTCGGAATTGAAAGCGGGTGATGATCAGATGGAGTTAATTTCAAGAGCGACGATTGAAGACGCATGTGAGATCTTGAATTTACAGAAGCTTGCGTACGTATCCGAAGCGGAGATCTATAATGACTACACAATCATGCCCTTGCAAGAAGATTTAGAATCAGCCAAAGCTTCATTTCAAAAAAACATCGTTCTCAAATACGTTGAAGACCGCATGATTATCGGCTCAGTCCGGGGTTATGAAGAGAATGGCATTTGCTATATTAATAAGCTAATGGTTCACCCCGCCTGCCGAAACCGAGGCATCGGACAAATTCTCATGACAGAGATTGAGAGTCACTTCACCGACGTGACGTTCCGTCTGTTTACAGGTGCTCAGTCAGAGAAGAACATCGCTGTGTACGAGAAACTCGGGTACACCATTTACAAAACAGGCAAATTAGATGTTGAAGATACACAATTTGTGTTTATGGAAAAAAGAGCGGAGCACCGCCACGCTCAGTAAAGGTCATGCCAAACGGCATGGCTTTTTTGTGGACTGGAATTCATTTACAAAAAGTAGTTTTTTATGTAAAATTAATCTGAAAGTTAGTATTATTTAGTATAAAAGATACAATAAGGAGTGTGCTTGCATCGATGCCAACTTCAAACATGAAGATGAACGAGACAATAATTCAGTTAACAGAAACAGAAAGGCGCGGGATGGAACAGCTCATTGATCAACTCCCGCCAATCGATGTCCACCGTATTCCGGCCGACCATCTACGACACGTAATAAAAGTAGCAAACGATCAATTCCCTGCTTCTATTCGCGAGCGAATTCAACAATTCCAGAGAAATCCGAATCGAAAAGGGTTTATTAAGCTAACGAATGTCCCTGTGGACTCGAGTTTACCGCCCACACCAAAAGATGCCAAACCAGCAACAGATAAGCATACATACCGAAGCGAATACACATTGCTCATGACGCTCATGCTGCTCGGAGATCCGATTATTTATACAGAAGAAAAAGACGGCATTCTCATCAACAACATCTGTCCAATTGAAACCGATGGCGACACGACGGAACACACAGGCTCTAAAAAGTTCTTTGATTTTCATACAGAGAATGCCTACCATCCGTTTCGTCCGGATTATTTAGGATTAGTCGGGTTGCGTAGCGATCATGACGGGTTGGCAGAAACACCGGTAGCTTCAATAATAGAAGCGATTCAGCATGTTCCAGAAACGGCAATCGCTATTTTAGAAGCGCCGTTATTTCGCATTCAGCCAACAAAGATGTTTGAGCAGCAACACATAAAAGCCCGCACACTCCCTGTTTTACGCGGGAGTCGAGAGGAGCCCGCCATGACGATCCATTTTTCATTAATGAAAGGGGTGAGTGAAGATGCGGAGTGGGCGCTCGAATGCTTGAAAAATGCGCTCAAGAAAGTGGTTGTGTCTCAAGTCATTCAACCAGGGGAGCTTGTGATTATGGATAACCGTGTCACGTTCATGGACGGTCCACATTTCATCCGCGGTTTGATGGGAAAGACCGTTGGCTACAACGGATGTTTGTTATTGAGAACATCAAACCGATTCAACATCTACTCGTCGATTTTACATATACGTGCGCGCCATTAGGGGACTGGATTGAGCCGCGCTAAGATCGATATTAAAAAAGGACTCGGCAAAGGTCTTCATTCTACGTGGAAACTCGGAAGGATTATTTTTCCGATTACGACGCTCATCGTCATTTTGCGGCATACACCCGTCATCGACCAGCTGTCGCAACTGTTAGCCCCGTTTACGAGGTTGTTTGGCCTGCCAGGTGAAGCGGCCATTGCCTTTGTGCTCGGCAACTTGCAGTTGTACGCAGGCATCGGTTCCATTTTAGCGATGGACTTGACGATGAAAGAAGTGTTCATCCTCGCAGTGATGCTTAGTTTCTCCCACAACCTCATATTAGAATCGGCGTTTCTAAAAGAGATTCGAGTGAGCATCTGGCTTGTCGTGACAGTTCGTCTCGGCATGGCGATGCTCTTTGGCATGCTTGTGAATCTTCTGTATCCAGACGGGGGAGAAGAGGCAGCTTACACGGTTGTAGAGCCTGCGATGAATCAAGATGCTTGGGGAAGCATTGTTTTAGAAGCGGTTGGAGCGGGTCTAGGCGCCGTGTTGCAATTGGCGATGATTGTCATCCCGCTTATGGTCGTCATTCAAGCTATCTATGATCTATCGTTGCTCGATTTCTTTACGAGATGGATGAAGCCTCTTCTTCAACCGTTAGGCATTTCACAAAGAGGTGCGATCGTCATAGGAAGTGGCATGATCTTTGGGTTGATCTACGGGGCAAGTGTGATCATTCAGGAAGCAAAGGAACAGAATTTCAGCAAACGAGAGCTCACTTTACTTATATTGTATCTTGCAATTTGTCATGCGTCATTGAAGATACGATAATCTTTTTGCCACTCGGGGTAAACGTACTATGGTTGCTACTGTTTCGGTTTGTCGGTGCAGTTGTATTGCTGCTCGTTGTCGCCTGGTTGTGGAAGAGGCCGATGAAGAAAAGCTTAAATACGGAGCAACAAACGGTATCATGAAACGAAGAAACCTACTTCCCCTTTGCGCTATACATTGCTAAACTATAACAATAGAATACTTTGAAAGGTTCCACGATTTATGACAGCTTCCCCTACAGGCAGAGAGCGATTTGCTCTCGCCATGATGCTTAGCATGTTGACCGTGCTCGGGCCGCTCAACATTGATATGTACTTACCTGCATTTCCCGAGATTGCAAGTGATTTGTCAACCTCACAATCACTCGTGCAAGCTAGTTTAACCGCTTGTTTATTAGGTCTTGCCGCAGGACAACTCGTCATTGGACCGATTAGTGATGCGAGAGGGCGCCGCGGCCCGCTCATGATTTCAGTTTCACTATTCGTGCTCGCTTCAGTTGTTTGTGCGCTTGCACCAAACATTACAACGCTCATTATCGGCAGGTTCTTGCAAGGGTTTACCGCAGCTGCAGGACTCGTCGTTTCCCGTGCCGTCGTCCGGGATGTGTTTGATGGAAAAGAGTTAACGAAATTTTTTGCACTGTTAATGGTCATTAATGCCGTTGCGCCAATCGTTGCCCCGCTTGCTGGTGGTGCTATTCTGATCATTCCTGGCATGGAATGGGATGGGATATTCTATACACTTGCCGCGATGGGTCTACTCGTCGTGCTCATCGTGTTCTTCCGCTTAAAAGAGACGTTGCCTGCGGAGCGTCGGTCTCCAGGATCGTTAAAGCATACGCTCGCCACGTTTTATGACTTAATGCGGACGCGAACGTTTATGGGGTTTGCCCTCGCCCTTGGTTTTGCTCACGGAGGCAGTTTTGCGTATGTGGCAGGCACGCCATTCGTTTACCAAAGCATTTATGAAGTGAGTCCGCAAATGTTTAGTGTACTCTTTGGCATTAACGGCCTCGCAATGGTGATTGGTTCTCATGTGATCGGGCGCTATAGCGGCGTTGTGCGCGAACGGACGTTGCTTTATACGGCGCTTATCATTGGCGTTGCTGCTACGAGTGTACTGCTCGTCATGACGATCATTGAAGGGCCGCTGTTTATGATTGTCGTACCGATCTTTATTTACATGACCGGCATGGGGATGATTTTAACGAGCTCATTCACACTTGCCATTGAAAAAGAAGGGCACCGGCAGGCAGTGCGAGTGCGCTGCTTGGCGTATTTCCACTCCTCATTGGTGCCGCGGTTGCCCCGCTTGTTGGATGAGTGAAACGTCTGCCATCCCGATGGGCTTTATACTGTTTGCCACATCCGCATTGGCATTTTTATCATACGTAGTACTCATTCAAAGGAGCGATCAACGATGATTCGTAAAATGGAACATGTAGCAATAATCGTCAACGATATGGACACGTCAATCGGCTATTATGAAGACCTTTTTGGTTTTGTGCTTCGTCTTCGAGGGTCGAACGACATTCGAGAAATGGCATTCCTTTACTTGCCGGACACACCTGATGTAGAGATAGAACTCATTCGTGACTTAAACCCGACTGAGACGTATGCCGAGATTAGTGTCGTCAATCACTTAGCATTCACCGTCGACAACATCGAAGAAACGATCACAGCCTTTCAAGATAAAGGCATCGCTTTCTTGAGTGAACAAACGAAACCGACGTTAGATGGTGGGAAAATGATTTTGTTTAAAGGACCGAGTGGTGAAATGTTACAGCTTGTCGAACGTGGGAAGTAGGAGTTGAAAGGGTGAGGTGCCGATGACGA
This sequence comes from Geomicrobium sp. JCM 19037, assembly GCF_000698105.1. Classification (NCBI taxonomy): domain Bacteria; kingdom Bacillati; phylum Bacillota; class Bacilli; order Caryophanales; genus Geomicrobium; species Geomicrobium sp. JCM 19037. The sequence goes on from NZ_BAWZ01000002.1 coordinate 124,934, forward strand.
CGTACACAAAAGGAAAACGACGATTGCTCGTCGGCATCTTATTATCCGCATCATTTATTTCCGTACTTAATCAATTTTTACTCATCACCGCTTTTCCGCAAATCATGAGTGACTTTGAGATTAACGCAACCGAAGTGCAATGGCTAACGACCGTGTTTATGCTCGCCATTGCGATTCTCGTGCCAATTACCGCGTACCTCATTGACCGTTTCACTTCACGAGCGCTGCTTCTGGCAGCGGTCTTTAGTTTTTTCATCGGCACACTCGTTGCCGCGCTCGCGCCAAACTTTGGTACGCTTCTCGTCGGAAGGATTCTTCAAGGCGCCGGTTCAGGCATGATGATGCCGCTAATGCAAACCGTGCTATTGCTCGTGTACCCCCGAGAACAACGAGGGTTTGCGATGGGTCTTGTAGGTCTTGTCATCAACGTGGCACCTGCGATCGGTCCGGTCATCTCCGGTCTCTTAGTCGACAGCTTTAGTTGGCGCGCGGTGTTTTACGTGACGCTTCCGGCGGTCTTATTATTAATGGGTTTCATCTATCGATACATGGAGAACGTTACCGAACAGCGCCCAGCGAAAATCGATGTGCTATCCGTGCTCCTTTCCAGCGTCGCGTTTGGCGGGATTTTGTACGGGTTTAACAGTACAGGGTCAAGTACGACCGCCATGCTCATGATCGGCATCGGTAGTGTCGCACTTCTCCTCTTTATTTTCAGACAGTTACGTTTGGAAAAGCCGATGTTGGAGTTGCGCACGTTCAAACGTCCGTTGTTTGCACTTGTCATCGTCATTACGGCCCTGTCATTTAGTTTGCTTATTGCCGTCGAGACGATTTTGCCGATGTTTGTGCAAAATGTACAGTTGTACTCGGCGTTTGACTCTGGCCTCATTATCTTTCCAGGGGCGATGACGCTCGCGGTGATGAGCTCGTGGCCGGCAAATGGTTTGATCGGTACGGCGGTTTATGGCTCGCGCTCATCGGCTTTATTTTGCTCAGCTCAACGACGCTCACGTATTACGTCGTGTTGTCAACCGACACGGGAATCCCAATCACCGCCGTGCTTTTCATGTTCTTTATGGCAGGCATTGCGATGATTAACATGCCGCTCACGACCGCGGCCCTCAACGCGTTGCCGAATGAACTCATCTCTCACGGGACGGCGATCACGAACACTGCCCGGCAATTCGGCGGTTCGATTGGCTCGTGTTTATCATTTCGTTCATTACGAAAGCCGCACCAGAAGCCGGTGGCGAGAACCCGTTAACGTTTTTAGAAGGTGTGCAGTCGGCGTTTTTCGCATCGTTTCTGTTTGCTGCTGTAGGTCTCGTGCTTACGCTCGGCTTGTTTAGAATCAAAGAAAGAAAAGGGGGGACTGCATGATGAATATTGCACTCGTCGGAGTTGGTGCCGTTGGCGCCGTGTATGCACGTCTTTTGCACGACAATCCCGATGTTCAGTTGTATTGCGTGATGGATGCTGTGCGCAAAACCCGAGCAGAAGAAGAAGGCATCTATGTAAACGGCGAGCGCGTGCCGCTCACGTTTGCGACACCAAAAGAGGTGGACGTGCCTATCGATGTGATTATATTCACAGTGAAGAACCCGCAAATGCAGGCGGCAGTGACGTTCGTTGAGCCACTTGTAGGTGAGGACACCGCGTTATTATCGCTACTCAATGGAATTGATAGCGAAGCGGTCATTGCCGCCCAATACGAAGAGTCCCGCGTGTTGTACGGTCTCACCAACGGGATCGATGCGTTGAAAAAGGAGAACAAAATATCGTACACCTATCCGGGCATCCTTTATTTCGGTGAGCGTGATAATCGTGCACTGAGCACCCGTGTCGAGCGACTGGCACACGTCTTTTCCGAGTCAAACATCCCGCATGCTGTCCCTGAAAATATGGAATATCAGTTGTGGCATAAGTTTATGGTAAATGCGGGAGTGAACCCGGTCACGGCGATTATGGGAGCATCGCACGGGGCACTTCGTGATTCGATGGACTTGTTGCACGTCACAAAAAGCGCCATGCGAGAAATCGTCCTCGTCGCGCAAGCAGCGGGCATTCCCCTAGCGGTGGAAGAAATTGATACGTTCTTCACGGATGTGTGGACGCAAGTCGGCGCCGACGGGAAGACATCTATGCTCCAAGATATCGAAGCCGGGCGCACGACCGAAAATGAGTACTTCGGAAAGCGCGCCGCCGAGCTCGGCAAGAAATACAACGTTGCTACGCCGGTAAATGACATGCTCTATCATTTAGTGAGGGCGATGGAACACCCGACCGACTAAACATGAGGCCATTGAAAAAGGGGAATTGTAAACGTTAAATTGATTGGATCAGATGATGCGTGTTAACGAGTGGTGTAGACGGAGAGACGCTTTTTCAGTAGCTCACGCTTATACTTAGATACTCCCATGAATATCACTCTGCTATGGTAGGATTTTCACCCTGCGCCCTAGTCGGTGCCCAGTCTTCAGTAATGGGGAGGCGCTGAAAAATAGAAATTGAAGAACGCATAACGGTGTGTCGTTTGTTATCGATAGAAAATCCCACGTAGACTCTGTCTTTGATGGGATTTTCTTAAATAGAGGAACCCTTTTTAGCGTGAATCCCCACGTAGAAAGGCTATATCCCCACATATCACGGTTCTATGTGGGATAATTTACGATTGCAACGCTCCATCTGTTGAAATCCCCACACGGATTTCAACAGATGGATTGTGTTAACGAGTAAGTTTATGAGTAATTCACTATTTTTCCAGCGCCCTCCGGAACATAATAACGTCGGCTCTCCTTTTCGTTCCGGAGAGCCCCTCTAGCCGGAACAAAATTCCGGGGGTACTCTGTTTTGTTCCGGAGAGTCCTCTGAAAATTCTTTTTCCAGCGCCCTAACTAAACATCGATCGGTTTATTTTCGGTTTTGTGCGAGAGAGTAATCTGTTCTCAAGTTGAATGAATCTGTACCCTAGTTTCAGTGAAAACGAGAATTTAAACGGTATTTTAGCGAACTAGGTAACAGTTACACCTTAACTCGGGGACAGATTGGACCCCGTATGGGCCGAAGCTAAACCCCCTGCCGCATGACGGCAGGGGGTTTAGTCGCGCTTCTCTGAATCGAGTCGAGAGAGGATTTCTACGTTTTGATCGATGATGTCCGTATTTTGTTTTTGGACAATGTGAGTGTTCTGTGCGATGAGCTTTTTGTTTTGTCCGATTACAACGGCCAATTGACAGACGATCACGATTAACAAGAGTAGTGCTAGCATGTTCTTCACCTATCTGTACGAATGATTTCCGTCCACTAGTGTAACATGCAAGCGGTCTCTATGGTTTCACTTCTATCCGCTTTGTCATCTTTTTAAGGATAAAGATGACGATAGCTATGGCAATGATGCAATAGATCGCTGTGGCCAGTAGGGTACTCATCAGATGATCTCCGACAATTCCAATGTAGACAGCAATGATGATGTTAATCGAGCCGAACAGCCAATGTCGATAAAAGCCAGCGCTAATGAACCAGCCGAGGAAGAAGAACAGGTTGAGCAAGAGAAGCAGGCGGAGCCACGCCAAGTTTCCGTAGTCCGCAGCCACCCCTCCGTCAATGATACGTACGGATAAGTTTTCCTCGAGATTGAACCAAGAAATGAAGCCATTAGACAACAGGGAGAATAACAAAACGACGGCTGTCATCAAAACCGCTACACTCATTCCAGTGAGCATCTTGCCATAGAAGTAATCACGACGGGTAATGCCGTTGGAGACGTATTGAGTGACGTAGCCGCCCATGGATAGGGTACCGAGAACGAGCATGAAAATTGTCGCAGATGATAATCCGCCTTCCATAAACGTCCATGTCATTTCGTCGTTTAATGCAATCATGAACGTGTTAGAATGATGAACAAGAACATCAATATCCCGACAAACCACGCACTCCACGTCACATAATCACGAAGACTGTTTCGGTATACGAGACCGAGCTTGCTATGATTACTCATGATGGTCCACCTCCGTTAAATGAATAAACAGTTCCTGCAACGATAACGTGCCGATCTCCAGGCCGTGCGAGCGCGCTAGCCGTTCATCCTTTTCTGCGAGCTCCCCATAAACCATCACACTTTTCGTGCCACCGAGTGATTCGGTTTTGAGGACGCGTTTGTTTTCAGATAGCTGATCAACCGCCTCAGCATCACCTGTCAACCGGTAGCCACGCTCCAATACTTCTTCCTTTCCTTCGTGGAGGAGCAGTTCGCCTTCATGAATGATGGCCACTTCTTCAAACAACCCATCCATTTCAGAAATCAGGTGGGTGCTTAAGATGATGAGACGCGGGTGCTCAACGAAGTCTCGGAGCACTTCTTCGTAAAAGATCTCTCTGGCCGGTGCGTCCATCCCTAAATAGGCTTCGTCGAAGAGCGTTACAGGTGCGCGGCTCGCCAGGCCGATAATGACGTGCAAGGCGGATTGCATCCCCCGTGACAACTTAGAGACCTTTGAATCTTGGGGCAGCTTGAACCGCTTCGCGAGTTCATCGGCGTACGCCCGGTCAAAGTTCGGGCGCAACTGTTGAGCGGTATCAATCCAGCGGCTCACTTTCTCGGTTTCATACTCGACATTCCGCTCGCGGACGAAAATGATTTGTTCCATTGCTTTCGGGTTTTCAAACACATCTTCCCCATTTAAAAGAAACTGACCGTTTGTTGCTGGGCGGAAAGCGGCAAGAATGGATAAAAGGCTCGTTTTTCCTGCGCCGTTTCGACCAAGCAAGCCGACGATCTTATTACCTTCTAACGTAAAGTTAATATTTTGCACAATCTGCTTATTTTTCTTTCGAAGCGAAATGGCTTCGGCTTTTACTTGAATGGTCATTTTGCGTCTCCTCTCTTTTTCATGCTGTCGATCATCTGCTGCACGTCATCAACAGAAAGGCCAAGGCGGTTGGCTTCCTGTAGCATGCGTGCCACGTAGTCTTCTTGAAATACTTGTTTTCGTTCATTGAGCAGTGTTGCTTTTGCTCCTTTTGCAACGAACATACCGACCCCTCGCTTTTTGTATAAGATTCCCGCGTCTACAAGCTCGTTTAATCCTTTTAGAACCGTAGCCGGGTTAATTTTGTAGTAGGCAACCAATTGATTTGTAGAAGGGGCTTGCGATTCTTCTAGCAAGCGACCATCAACGATTTCATCTTCAATCATTTCTCGGATCTGTTGGAAGATCGGACGTTTGTCATCCAATGTTGGGCGCAAATGAAGTTCACCACCTTTATGGTTAAACGGTTAGTTGGTTATGTAACTAACCATATAGCAGGCCGATCATATTGTCAACAGCTGATCTTCAATTTTGTCGCGACAGAAACGACAGAATTGCGTTTTCCTTTTGTTGTAGCAACGGTTTTGGCGTCTTACACTAAACGTAACAAAAAAAGATTAAGGGGGTATTTTATATGGCTGAAAAGAAGAGTGTACGCGCGCGAATTCAGCGTTTTGGTAGTAACCTAAGCAGCATGATCATGCCGAACATCGGCGCATTCATTGCGTGGGGGATTATTACTGCCATTGCGATGAGCTTACCTGAAACATCGGATATTCACCTGTTTTTGGAAGCTTTTGTTGACCCGATGGTCATCTACTTATTGCCACTGCTCATTGCATTTGCCGGTGGTCGGATGTTGCATGATTTTCGTGGAGGTGTCGTTGGCGCCACCGCAGCGATGGGTGTCATTGTCGCTGCAGACATACCGATGTTTATCGGTGCAATGATTATGGGACCTCTCGGTGGTTATGCGATTAAGAAATTTGACCAATGGATGGATGGGAAAATCCCGTCAGGTTTTGAGATGCTCATTAACAACTTCTCTGCCGGAATTATCGGTGCGGTCTTTGCAATTCTTGGTTCTCTAGCGATTAGCCCTCTCGTCGTAGGGTTTACCGCAGCGCTTGGTGCCGGTGTTGACGCGATGATTGGAATTGGTGCGTTGCCACTCGTTTCAATCTTCATTGAGCCCGCTAAAATCCTCTTTTTGAATAACGCGATTAACCACGGCATCATTACGCCAATCGCCTCTAGTCAAATTTCAGAGTTCGGCGAATCAATGCTCCTCATGCTCGAAGCGAACCCAGGGCCGGGTATTGGCATTCTCCTTGCGTTCATGATCTTCGGTAAAGGCGCGGCCCGGGCATCTTCTTACGGTGCAGGGATTATTCACTTCTTCGGGGGGATTCACGAAATTTACTTCCCGTACGTGTTGATGAAGCCACAACTCATCATTGCCCTAATTGCAGGGGGATGAGCGGTGTGTTTATCGTCCAGTTGCTTGAAGTCGGACTTACAGGTGTACCCGCACCGGGAAGCATCTTTATGATCCTCGGGTTTGCTGCAAGTGGCAGCACATTAGGCGCATTGCTTGCTGTACTCGTCGCCGCCGGTGTCACATTCGCGATTGCTGCACCGATTCTTAAGTTCGACCGAAAAGGTGAAGAAGAGAACCTTGACGAGGCGAAAGAAAAAATGGCTGCGATGAAGGGAAATGCGAAGGCATCGTCTGATGGAACGAGCAAAAGTTATGCGGATGTTTCAACGATTATCTTTGCTTGCGACGCAGGTATGGGGTCGAGTGCGATGGGTGCATCGGTCATGAAAGATCGTGTGAAAAAGGCAGGCATCGAAGGGTGGATGTGACGAATACGTCGATTAGCAACATTCCGACCGAAGCAGATCTTGTGATCACGCACAAAGATTTAACGACTCGTGCGAAGGAGCAACATCCAGATGCGATTCACGTATCGGTCGATAACTTTATGAACAGCCCACGTTATCAAGAAGTTATTGATGGCTTGCAAACGGGTAAAACTAATGACGAACAACACGTTACCGCAAAGATCGAAAAAGTTATTTTTGCTTGTGACGCGGGGATGGGCTCGAGTGCGATGGGTGCATCAATGCTCAAAGACAAGTTCAAAAAGGCAGGAATTGAAGGCGTTGACGTCTCGAATACGGCGGTGAGTGCGATTCCTGATGATGTGGACCTTGTGATCACGCATAAAGATTTGACTGCTCGGGCGAAAGAGAAGCAGCCGGACGCTGAGCACATTTCCGTTGATAATTTCTTAAATAGCCCAAAATACAATGACCTTGTGGAGCGTTTGAAAAACCAATCCTAGTATTCGGAGGTGATCTTCATGCACATGACGGCACGAGAACGTATTCTGCTCACGACACTTGTGACTGCAGGAGAACCGGTCGGTTTGTCACGATTGGCTGAAGATGCCTCGGTTAGCCTTCGAACGATTCAGAGGGATTTGAAGGCGTTGGAGCGGACCGTCCAACCTTTTGGCTTGACGTTGATTCGCAATCGGAACCGCACGGTTTTCTTACAAGGAGATTTGGAAGCTTTACGCACTTACCTTGAGTCGGTGTCTTCGGCGGAATTTACATCACAAGAGCGGCAAGGGGTGTTGCTCGTTCAGTTGCTTGCCGCAGGGGAACCGGTGAAGTTGTTCACGCTATCGCACCATCTTGGGGTGACGGCGTCGACAGTGAGCAGTGACTTGGATAAAACTGCGGAATGGTTGAACGGGTACGGATTGTCGCTCATTCGTCGTCGTGGATATGGCATTGAGGTTGAAGGGTCGGAAACGAACAAGCGGCGGGCGCTGAGTGGCATTTTATCGAGCCGCTTGACGGAAGAGACGCTGTTTGCGGCGGTTCACGATGAACAAATGGAAGAAAAGGTGACGGAACGACTGCTTCATGTGGTCGATATTGGCCGGGTAAAGCGAGTGCTAGGGGCGGTAAGAAGTGTCAAAGCTGAACACTTCCCGCATATGGTTGACCAGTCACTCATTGCCCTCGTCGTCCATACGACGCTTGCAATCGAACGGCTCGGCATGGGAGAAGCGATTCAAATGGATACCGACCAATTGGAAGCGCTCGAGCAAACCGACGAGTACGTCCATGCATATGAGCTCGGTTTAGCTCTCCAAGATGAGTTTGATATATCCCTTCCTCGAGAAGAGTTTGGCTACCTCGTCATGCATTTACGAGGAGCAAGGGTAGGGGGCATGCCGGATCAACCGTTTGAGGAGTCGAACGGTGAGCTTATTTCCCGGATTAAACGGCTCATCTCCGGAGTGGAAGATGCGCTTGGCGTGCAGTTCCATGAACATGTCCTCCTGCAAGATTTGTTGGCGCACTTGAAGCTGCACTGTATCGGATCCGCCAACATATGAAGATTACGAATCCGTTGCTCGAACGACTTCGAGGGGATTATACCGATTTATTTCAGGCGGTTGATCAGGAAGCGAACCGTGTATTTGCCCCTCTTCGCATTCCAGATGAGGAAATTGGGTTTCTTGTGTTGCATTTTGGCTCGGTATTAGAGCGTAGAAAACGGTGGCAAGAGTTGTCAGCGCTCGTCATATGTCCGAGTGGCATCGGGTCGGCGAAGATGCTCGCTAGCCGTTTGCAACAGGAGTTCCCGGAAATCACAAAGATCGAAAATGCTTCGATGTTTGATTTGAACGAAGGGACGGGAAAGGTGTATGACTTGATCATTTCCACTGTCAATATGGAAATGAATAATGAGCAAGTGTTTCATGTAAGTCCTGTGCTTACAGAAAATGAAGTGCAAACCATTCGTCACTACATTGACGATACGTTGTTAACGGTCGGTCGTGATGTGCGCAAACCGCAACCAAAGGGGAATGTTCCATTCGCCCGGTATGCAGATTTGGCGACAGCGATGTTTCATGTGACCGGGTCGTTTACAATTTTTCAGGCAATAGACGTAGAGACGGGGCTTCGGCAAAGCGCGGAACAATTGGAGCATGAAGGAAGTATCGCTAATGCCGTACGTTGGGTGGAAGCGCTCAATGCTCGAGAGTCGAAAGGCGGATTGGCGATCCCTGGCACGGGCCTTGCTCTCTACCATGCAAGAGACGAGACGGTGCTTCGTCCCTTCCTTCAAGCGTTTGACTTGGAACGGGAGGCGTCGCTACGATCGATGGGGGAGGAAGAAGAGCGGGTCAACCGTGTGTACATCATGGCCGCCCCGTTACACATGTCACAGTCCGACCTTCGGTTTATGAGTTTCTTGAGTACACTGTTCATCGACTCACCAGAACAAACCGAACACCTAAGAATCGGCTCACAATTCGAATTAAAAAAATGGCTAGAAGAGGCATGTCGAGAGTATTTAGCCGACGCCATTGCAAAAGGAGACGAATCACCATGATCTTAAAAAAAGAAAACATTCAACTAAACGCAACAGCTGCAACACGCGAAGAAGCGATCACTGGAGCAGGAGACGTTCTTGTACGTGAAGGTTATGTAACCGAAAGTTATATTGAGAAGATGCATGCCCGTGAGGAGATTACATCAACGTATATGGGGAATTTGCTTGCCATTCCTCACGGCACGGAAGATTCTCGCGATGAAGTCCAACAGTCTGGGCTTTCCGTATTGCTCTTGAATGACCCAATTGATTGGGACGGTAACACCGCGCAACTCGTGATTGGCATTGCCGGTAAGGACGGAGAACATTTGGATATTCTCTCTAAGATTGCCATTGCATGTTCTGAAGAAGAGAATGTACATCGATTGTTGCAATCCGAAACAGCCGAAGATGTACTCGAGTTCTTTTCGCAGGTGAATGAGTAAATGCAAGCCGTTCATTTTGGTGCAGGGAATATAGGAAGAGGGTTTATCGGAGCCGTACTCAGTGATGCAGGATATCAGGTGACGTTTGTTGATGTGAATGATGAAGTGATCTCTGCTTTAAAAGAGCGGGCAGGTACACCGTCCGAATTGCATCTGCCGTTGATGAATCTTTTGACGTTCAAGGTGTAACAGGCTGAATAGCCGTGATGAGCAAGAGCAAGTGATTCGAGCGATCGCTAATGCACAAATCATTACGACAGCTGTTGGGCCAAACATTCTCCCTCACATCGCGCCTTTAATTGCTAAAGGGCTTGGTCAAAGAGACGGACACACGCCAGTGAACATCATCGCCTGTGAAAATGCGATCCGCGCGACATCGACGTTAAAAGGGCATGTGGTTGAGTATTTGTCCGAAGGGGAGCGGCGTACACTTGAAGGCACTGTCGGATTTCTAGATGCTGCCGTTGACCGGATTGTTCCTAATGTACAACAAAAAGATGCGCTGGCTGTCACGGTTGAACCGTTTTTTGAATGGGTCGTTGAAGACCGCGCGCTCGTTGGAGATGACGTTGAACTCGGTGAAGCAATACTCGTCCCAGATCTCGACTCATACATTGACCGAAAACTTTTCACCGTTAATACGGGGCATGCGGTTGCCGCGTATGCAGGATTTCACGCTGGCAAAGAACGGATTCTCGATGCGCTTCAAGTCGAAGCGATTGAAGCGAACGTGCGAGCAGCTTTGCATGAGACCGCCCAAGTTCTCGTTAAAGACTATGGGTTCGAGAAAGAAGCCCATATGCAGTACGTCGAGCGGATCATTGAAAGATTCAAAAATCCATTTTTGGAAGACACAGTAGCTCGTGTCGGCAGAGGGCCGATCCGTAAATTAGGTAGCGATGATCGACTTGTAAAACCTGCCCGTGTATTAGCTGAGAAAGGCGAAGTGCCACATCAATTAATTGCCTCGATTTGTCAGGCACTTTTCTTCAGAGCTGAGGGCGATGCGGAAAGTGAAGAACTCGAGCAGCTCGTGCAACAATACGGTGCGTATGAGGCTTTTCTTCACGTATCAGGCTTAGACGGTGAACACCCACTAGCTGCCTTGGTGAGAGAGCGTTTAGAACAAGAAAAGTAGATGATAAAGGCCCATTCTGAAACAGAGTGGGTCTTTTTTCTTTCTAGCTAATATGCTGTGTTCTTCGTTCGAATGCTGATAATCTCATTATCCAAGAAATCAAAATTACACAACCCGGTACGTTTGCTATTGCATTGAGCTGAGAGAGCTATGCTAGCGGAAACTTCCGACATCCAAATATGCGGAGAAGTGAAATTTTGCTCACGTAAACGTCTGGCTCTATAGTCCTTGGGAATAATTAGGAGATTAGTGATCTATATAACCCCCGAAACGATCTATATAGGATCAACTTAACATTTTCTTGATTTGTCCTATTGGGTAGAAGGGGTAGCGCGGTGCTGGATGTCATTTTGCGCGCTAGTTTACACTTTCTACGCGCAAGTTTGCCTAGTTTAACAATCTTGGGCGTTCCTGCCGCTAAGCTCCTGCGCAGTTTGTTACAACCGGAGCGCAGATTCCAGGCTGAAGTGCCAACGACACATCGGCCCCAGCGGGCCGAAGCGAAACCGTACGCGGTTCGGCGCGGCTCGCGCCGACAGGATGCTGGGTACTTTGGGTCGGCGGGTGTACACATGATCCGGGGATCTGTTCCATAGTTTATGAGAATATATCGCTTTTCCTACGGATTTCCCCAACTAGAGCACAGTTGCCACTTTATGAAGCTTCCCATTGGTTCTTGAAGAACTTCTTTCCTTCAACTTATATAGATCGCGCCAGAAAGAGCTAGCAACCATCGGCAACGGAGATAGACCGAACGGTCGTCGGAACATTTCATGCCGACGTCTCCCCATATTGTGTATATAGCAATACTGCGATTTCAACGATTCCTTCTATCTTTATGCCAATTATCGTTACGGTAATTTTACTTGGGTAACTAGCGGTCACCATGTGGAAATATGTAAGTAGAAATCGAGAGAAAAGGTGGCAATTTTATTGAAAGAATCGCCACCTTTTGTATACGCAGTGTTGCGGATTTATTTTCGCAAATAGTGACTGACAAGTTGCAAGAACATCTCACCAATCCTCTCTAATACGCGTTCATCAAAATCGAATCGGGGGTGGTGATGTGGATACTGTGTGTATTCTTCGTCCGTGCGACTACCGACGTGGAAGAAGTTTCCAGGTTTGTGCTCTAGATAATAGGCGAAGTCTTCGCCACCGAGAATTGGGGGCCCGCTAATGACAGACGTTTCACCGAACAACTCTTTTGCGATGCTTCCGACGAGGGCTGTTTCTGACTCATGGTTAACGAGAGTCGGGTAGCCGTTAATGTAATCAACCGTGCAAGAAACGTGTGTACTCGCCTCTGTGCCTTGAATGATTGCGCGAATTTCTTCTTCGATCGCAGTTCGTGTTTCTGGTTTGAATGTACGGACTGTCCCTTCAATGACAGCGGAGTCAGCGATTACGTTAAAGGCTTTTCCTGCTTGGAATACACCGACAGTGACGACCGCGTTATCCATTGGGTCCACGCGTCTTGCGACAATTTGTTGCAGGTCGGTTACAAGTTTGGAGCCTGCAACGATGGAATCGACAGTTGTCTGTGGCTTCGCGCCGTGCCCGCCTCGACCTTGGAGATGAATCTTGAAACGGTCCACCGCAGCCATCACTGGTCCCGAGCGTACATTAACGGTGCCAAGTGGCATTTCAGATGCGATGTGGGCGCCATATATAACATCTACGTCTTCGAGACATCCGTCTTGAATCATTTCAATAGCACCGCCAGGAGGTAATTCTTCGGCATGTTGGAAAATGAACACGAGTGTGCCGGATAGTTCTTCTTTTTGGTCAGCAAGCACTGTCGCTACGCCAAGCAGTGCGGCGGTATGACCATCATGCCCGCACGCATGCATCACCCCAAGGGTTTTGGAGCGATACGTTGTGGCGTTCTCTTCGTCAATGGGCAATGCATCAAAGTCTGCACGAAGTGCGAGTGTCGGACCGGCAGATGCGCCGTAGAGCTTGGCAACGACGCCGCGGCCACCGACGTTTCGGGTTACTTCTAAGCCGAGCTCTTCTAATTTGTCAGCAATCCATGCGGGTGTATTCACTTCCTCAAAACTAAGTTCAGGGTGCATATGTAAGTGTCTGCGCCAATCGACAATGGTCGGGTACAACGACTGGAGAGTAGTCATAAGGGAATCCACCTTTCTTTTTATACTAGTCTACTATAATTGAAGGAATAGTTCGAATAAAAGAGGGGGGGTTGGGGTAACTTCTTCTTAGTTTAATGAGGCATCTGAAAAAGGAAAAGGGCGATATTGATCCCTTGTTACACGGTTTTCGCCAAGAAAATTATGAACAGGGGGATCAATATGGCCGAAGTATATTCTACATTATACTTGGAGAAATTTAAATACGAGTGAATGGATATATAATGAGGCGCTGTAATATTGTAGAGCCATTAAATGAATGATCTGTTTCCAAAGACAGTCGATTGGAATCAGATCTACTAAAAATGAGCAGTCGGTGTAGTTCTGGTTCCAATCTATGAGTGTCTGCTTCCAAACCAGAGAATATGGAAGCAGATGAGCGGGATTTTACATCAAGGCTTTCAGGGAGGGCCCGTTCTTACTAAAGTACGATGGCAATTCTAAATCCGAGAAAGTAAAGAGAGACCTTTTTTCAGCGACTCATGCTTACGATTGTGGGCCAACTTTCGTAATCTCGAAACCTAAGCGAGGAAGGGCACTCTCTAGTCGACTCACATAGTCAACATCAAGTTTGTTTAAAAGTTCAATCGTCGTGCTGTCTTTGGCTAGAGACACAGGAATGCCAGACAAAATGACCCGGACGCCCATTAACCGCAACGCTGATACGAGCCGTTTCAACAAGTCTACTGAACTTTGCTCCGTGTGAAGCATTTCTGAGAGGTCAATGACGAAATGGTGAATCCGCTTTTCAGATGCATAGTGTAGCGTATCTTCCATAATCTTGTTCGCACGTCGATCATTAATGTTTCCTTGGAGAGCAAGAATGGCTAACTCCGGTGTGAGTGGCATAATGGGAACGCTAATGAGCTCTAAGTCGTGGATTGTCTCATCAAGTTCTATCATGTAAGACAATACGTAAGCAAACGATTCGACGAAGGCGATCTGATCATCGGTAAACGTCTTCTCTTCAGGTCCATAATGCAAAGCGTTCCAAACGGCACCCCGTTCATGCGTTGGATCGTGACGCCCAAAAATGTTTTCACTTGTAGCTGTTCGGTGATGGAGCGATTTTTCGTTTCAGGATCGGCCATCAGATTTTTAAATGATTGTGTGCCTGACGAGCTCTCGTGTACATATCGGCAATTCGAATCGTCGTAACTCACTTGCATGGATGGTGTCACAATGGTCCGGTCTTCATTGCGGGCATTAATGACAGTCATCACCTTCTCGTCTCGTCGAGCAATATATACAGTGTTGACATTTAACTCTTTTGTAAGAATCGCAAAAAGTTTGTTGGAAGTGTCGAGAAGAGATTGGTGTTTAGTCATAGCTTTCTCCTTATCGATAAATAATTAATAAAAGAATTCCAATACGGCTATTAAAAAGACTGCGTCGTTTAGCTCATAATAGGTTGATAGTTTGATCATATCAATATCGAAAAAATAAAGAAAGTAGGTTATGAAACCGGTTTAGGCCTAATGATGGAAATTTGTCTCGAGAGAGCTCCATTTATGGCAGATCCGAAGAAGATCCCAGCTACCACCATAATCACTCCTCTAGGTGCGACAAAAAGGTGCCTTCGTTTTGTGCTATATCATAAATCAAGCATTCGTGTTTAAATGCTTACCAATTCTACGTCGTGAATGATGACTTTGATAATCGGCAACGCTAAACCTATTGTAGGTCATCTCATCAAAAAAGAACAAGAGTACGGGTCTCTTGTTCTATCGGCTTGCCTCTATTCGCCGTCTTCTTTGCTTAAATATTCGTTATGCTCTTCCCCATCACCGGACGTATGATTTTTAAACTGGCTTAGTCTTCCGTTACGATGCTCCCCGTGGTTTTTCGTTTCTCTGAACTGATGGTCGTGCTTTTGTTCTTTATTATTTTTAGACATAAGTTCAACTCCTTATGTCTTTATTATGCATAAAAAAAAGAGGGCTATTCAGCTCTCCGAAGTTTCAAATAATAAATACCGATCATTGCTGATGAAGCAATCGCTGTAAATGGCAACATTGATGCGGCAAAGACGATAGGTGTCGACGCTTCATGTACGAAAGGTTGGCTCATAAAGAATACCGGCAAACCAACGAGCGTAGGAAGTAACACATAATAAACATGCGGATCAGTGTTTCTCGAAATAAGCATATGGGTCATTGGAAAGATCATGCACATATACGCAATAAAAATTAGCGACACAAGTAACAGATCCATCGGTACACCACCCGTTCTGTAAACGTTTTACTAAGCGTTACCCTCACCACCGTAATCAAAAACATTTTCGAATGTAATTGATTCAAAGGTACCCATATTATTACACAGATGTGCAGGGTTTATTCATAATTCAGTTTGTAATTGTTTCAATTGTCAAAAATCAGGGAAATGACGAAAGAGGAAATAAAAATAAGGGGTGAATGATTGAGCGTGAAGAAATTACAGCCGTATAACACAGATGCATATTTTGATGAAATGTTCACGTCACAAGGTGAAGTGAAGTCCCACTACCGTTTGTTGCATCGAACAATTGATTCGTTTGAATCAGCAGAGCTTCAACTCAAACACGAGCAAGCACAAGCCTCTTTCTTGCGACAAGGTATCACATTTACAGTTTATAAAGATAACGCAGGCACAGAACGAACGATGCCGTTTGATTTTATTCCGATTATCATTTCCAGTGAGGAATGGCAAGAGATTGAGCGGGGCGTAAAGCAACGGTTAAAGGCGCTAAATGCTTTTCTTGATGACATATACAGCGAGCAAAAGATTCTTCATGACGAAGTGATTCCGAAGAATTTGGTGTATGACAATCCATACTATTTGAAAGAGTTGAAAGAAACGTCATTCCCACTAGGGAACCATTTATTTTTATCAGGCATTGATCTCATTCGTGATGAGCACGGGGAATATCGTGTTCTTGAAGATAATTTACGAAATCCGAGCGGGTTAAGTTACATGTTTCAAAACCGATATGTAATGAGACAAGTGTATCCAGAGTTCTTTAAGCAACACGCGTTATACACATTAGAAGAACAAATGGATGATATGCGCAAAGCTTTAATGGAGTATAGTACGAACGGTTCAGCGTCAACGGCTGTTCTGCTTACACCTGGGGTATTTAACTCTGCGTATTATGATCATGTCTTTTTAGCCCAACAAATGGGCATACAGTTAGTAGAAAGTCCGGATTTGGTCGTGAAAGATGATCATGTGTTCATGCGAACGATTTATGGCCTTAAGCAAGTGGATGTTATTTATCGCCGCATTGATGATGAATATTTGGACCCCGCCCATTTTAGACCTGATTCCTTACTCGGGGTTGAAGGATTATATCGCGCATTTTCACAAGGGAACGTTGCGATTGTAAATGCATTAGGAAACGGTGTCGCGGATGACAAGGCAATGTATGCATACGTTCCGGATATGATTCAATACTATTTAAATGAAGAGCCAATCCTTCGAAATGTGGACACGTACTCGTTACGAAAGCCAGAACATCGAGATTGGGTGCTGGAACGGTTAGATGAGCTCGTCGTCAAAAATGTAGGTGCTTCTGGAGGCTACGACATGTTAATTGGGCCTCATTCTACAAACGAGAAGATCAATAAGTTCCGAGAGAAAATCATTTCTGAGCCGCACCAATATATCGCTCAACCGACGATAAAACTAAGTCGAGCGCCAGCTTTTCAAGGCAATGAGTTCTACCCATGCCACGTTGATTTACGGGTGTATGCGATGAGTGGAAAAGACATTCAAGTCATACCTGGAGGATTGTCACGAGTGGCATTGAAAAAAGGTTCACTCGTTGTGAACTCCTCTCAAGGCGGTGGAGGCAAGGACACTTGGTGCTAAAGGAGGAAGTATAGATGCTCATACGCGTTGCGGATGCGTTGTACTGGATGTCAAGAAATATAGAGCGAGCTGAGAAAACAGCTGGGCTCTTGTCGGTGCAACTCGTGCAAGTTCTCGAAACATCTGAAGATGATCTACTCGTCCAACAAGAATTTGATACTGCGTTGAATATTGCAGCCTCTTCTGGTGAAGCTGAGAAGATTAGAAAAAACGGAAACATTGCCATGTACCAAGTGTTGGAGTATCTACTATTTGAGCAAGACAATCCGAATGCCGTCCTTAATTGTGTGCGTACCGCCAGAGAGAATGCACGAAGTGTAAGGGACCACATTAACCACGATTTGTGGCAAGTGATTAATGTTTTCTATTTGGATGTGAAGTTTGCCAAGTTCGAAGACTTTACCGATTACCAGATGCAGAATTTGCTTCGACGTGTAAAAATGACTTCTTTATCGGTACAAGGGGTCATTGAATCGACGACCATGCGGGGCATGCCTTATCAGATGATGAAGGTGGGCAAGTGGATGGAGCGAGCGGAGTATACGCAGCGGACGTTGCAAGCGATAAGCGAGCGACTGGAAGGCGATCCTAGCTCAATCCGTTATTATATGCGGCAAGCATTGCAACTCGTAAACGGGACCGAAGCGTTTATGACGCAAAAGAATCCGACAATGGATCCTAAACCGATTCTTTCATTTATTATCGGGCATTCAGATTTCCCAGGTTCCATTCATTACTGTGTGAGACGTGCGAACAAAGCGATTGAAAAAATGCAGGGGCCGCAAGGATCCAACTATACTCAGTTTCTTTTTCAAGAGATTAATGTCATTATAGAACGTGTAGAGCAGTTAGCGTTTGAGGATATTGATCTAACCGAAGAGATTGACCAATTGAAAACCTATTACACCCCTCTTCAAGTGGGTGAATACAATAGGTAACAATCGATTACGGGATGAGGAGTGCTTGTTGTGAAATACGAAATTGTGCACCTAAACCGCTTTGATTATGATACGCAGGTAGACCAAAGTATGAACACGATCCGATTGATGCCGAAAACGGACGAGTGTCAGCGGCTGCTTGCGTATCATACAGAAATCACACCGCACTCGCTTACCGCACAGCATACAGATTTATGGGGGAACTTGGTCGAGACGTTTTATATTGCGGAAACACATACGCATTTAGAAGTGAAAACAACATCTACAGTAAGCATCCAAAGAAGCCCTTTTGTCGACCAGTTGACGTATTCAGGAGCAATGCAAAATATTTTTAATTCTCAGCTCTTTCGAGCGCAATATTTGCCGTTCCTCAGCCAAACAAACTATACGTATGTGACGATGGAGCAAGTACAACAGGTATGGAACGAGATTGGAAACATCCCGAATCCGGTTCAATTTGCGAAATCACTTATGGAATACCTATACAACCAGTTCACATATGATCCGACAACGACCGACGTCAACACCGTCGCGAAAGACGCTATCGAACTGAAATCTGGGGTGTGTCAAGACATTGCGCACGTCATGATTGGCGTACTTCGAGCACAAGGCATCCCGGCCCGTTATTTAAGTGGCTATCTGTACGTCGGAGAAGATTCAGCACTCGTCGGGGATGCGGCCAGTCACGCATGGATTGAGTTTATGGCACCAGGCATCGGTTGGATTGGGCTGGATCCGACGAATAACGTAGAAGCACTAGAAAATCATATCCGTGTCGGGGTTGGACGCGACTACGCAGACGTGAGTCCAGTCCAAGGCGTGTATCGAGGTGGAAATCAGAACCTTGATGTGAGCGTGTCTGTCACATTGTTAGAATCTTAATGTCATGTCAAAAAGGCGGAAGTAAAGGCACGCGCCTTTACTTCCGTCTTTTTGGTGTGGCTGGAATTTCGATGATGGAAATCTGCCTAAAGCGCTGTTAAATACGTTCGTTGTTGGGGAGTGCACTGTTTCGACATGGAAGTGCACGCTTTCGACACGGGAGTGCACGGTTTCGACAAGAAAGTGCACAGATTCGACAAAGAACCGCACACTTTCGACATGAGAGCGCACATTTCCGACAAAGAAATGCACCCAAACGACACAACCACGCACCTTTGCTGTAATGAAATAACAAGTAATTACCCCTATTGATAGTCTCCTTCGGTTTGAATGCGCACGTCAATGTTTACATTTTGCAGGGCGTCCTCTTCAAGGTTTTGCAACTGCTCGACGCTCCACAAGCCTGGGTGAAAGCGAAATGGTCTTTCGGTTAGGTGCAAGATGTCTGCCCCCATTTCTACACCGTAAGTAAACGTTCTTCTTATATCTTCTTCAATGGTATCTTCTAGCATCTTTTGAATATCTTGAAGTGACTTTTCGTCAGGGTTTGCTAATACGTCAGCGTTTGCTGTAATAGTAACGGCAAATGCTGGAGTGTCTTCATTTGCTAAGATCTCCACCTTGCTCGTCGGGTCTTGAATGGCCGCAGAGATACGATCTTCTGGCAGAACGACGTGCAACAAGCGCGTCTGCTCCACAAACCAGTCCATCCCTTTTAGTTGCTCCCAACTTAAAAAACCTTTGCACTCTTGACCGGCAATGAAATAGCCACCGTCAACGGCGAGTGCGTCATTGGGTTGATTTTCATCTCGCCATGTCTCGCTATCTATATTAATGGACGGAATGAGCACAGTACTCGTCGGCTCATAATAATATTGCACGAGCTCTTGCAATGTCGTTACCGAGATAAACGAGTTGTTGTTCAGCATTTCTTCAGGGTCGAATGTGAATGTGTAGATCGGTGCACGATCAAAAAAACTATTGTTCGCCATTGTATCCTCAACCGAAGCGTTGGAAGCGAATAGCCACGTATTGTACCGAATCGATGGCCAACGACCGAGAAAATCAATCACGACATTTAAGTGTTCTTTCTCAAGCGCGTTCGGTGATAGGTAAACGGTGTTGATATGACTATAACTAATTGGAGTGGCGGCGGCGCGTTCAATTTCTCCGACGATCCATTCTAGTGTATAGCCGCTTGCTTGGGCGATCGCAATTTCAGACTTTCCTTCACCAAGGCCAGGGGCTTCCGATTTGGCTACAGTACTATAGTTGAGAAACTCATAATAGAGAACGTATTCATCGTCCTCATAATCAATGCCAATCGCTGTGACATACGATTGGTGTTGAATTTCTTTTGCCCCCCAACAGCTCGTAAGTAAAAGACAGGCGAGTAAGCAAATGGTTAGTTTTGTGAAGAACTTCATAGATCACCGCCCCTTTTATTTATCGGAATCGGTCGGTCGGTATGCAAGGGTGCGCTTCTTGTCTTTACGAACGGAAAAGCGAAACAACCCTTTCATCGTATCCTCGATTTTGCCCCGATCAATTGGTGTAATAAAATGATGACCAAAGCTTGTGACAGATGCGAAGTAGGTAAGAAGGATGAACAAGCTGCAGAAGAAGCCGAATAGCCCTAAATAAGCCGACATCGCTAATACAAAAAAGCGAATGATGAGCAAGTTGCCGGCAAGGCTTTGGTCTGTCAATGTATAACTCGAGATAATGGAGACGGCTCCGATGACGAGCGTCGCTGGAGACGTGAGCCCGGCTCGAATGGCGGCGTCCCCGACGATAAGGCCACCAAGTACGGCGATGGTTTGTCCAACCGCACTCGGCAGTCGGATGCCAGCCTCCTTGAACAACTCGAAAAACAATAAAATGAGAAACATTTCTAACGCCGAAGACATCGGCAACCCTAAACGTGACTCCGCAATGGTCGCCACAAGTGGAAATGGAATCTGTTCAATTTGAAAAGAGGTAATCGCTAACCAAAAGCCTGGCAACAAAATACTCGTTAAAAGCGCACCCATTCTAATTAACCGTTCCGTATTTACATACATGTAACTTGATTGATTATCTTCGGCTGCGCGCATGAGCAGAGAGAAGTTTGTTGGAGCGAGAAGGACACTCGGATTACCGTCCACGACAATGGCAAATCGTCCTTCATTGATGGCTTCTACTACAAAATCAGGTCGACCGCTATATTCAACGAGTGGGATGAGCGAGTGCGTCTGATCATACAATTGTTCTTCAATATGATAGCTGCTCGTCACAACGCTCGTATCAATGTTCTCCAGTCGATGTTCGACTTGTTTGAGAATCTTAGGATTTAAGACATCGCCTAAATAAACGAGTTTGATTTCTGTTTGACTGCGCGTCCCGACCGTATAAGATTTTACCTTTAAGGAGCTTGTTTTTAGCCGTTTGCGAATAAGAGCAACATTCGTCGTAACGTCTTCAATAAACCCATCCCGTGGTCCGCGAATCGAGACTTCCATATTGGAATCTTCAACATTTCGTTGTGGAGATTTTGCGATTGAAATGGAATAGACACGTTTGTAAGCATGGTCAATAAGAATCAAACTGCCTGTAAAGATTTGTTTTTCAATGTCATCCAGAAGTGATGTTGTCGGCTCCATAACAGTGACGTCAAACATGCTTTTAAGAGTCATCTCGTCAATTCGTGTCTCGTCCTCTACCATTTTTTGCAAGTTTGGAAGAACGGTATCCACCATAAAGTCATGGTTGATCAATCCTTTGCAATAGACGAATGTGCAATTGTAATGCTGTCGACCAGATAAAAAACGCTGTTCAACAATCTGAACATCTTCGACATCTTGGAAATGTTCGAGCAAATTCTCTTTCAAATCTTTCGTAGAAGAGCGGCGGCTCATGCTTTCGTTCCCTCCTTTTTACTTTTAATTAGAATAAAGAATACGAGCAATGAAGCAGATAGGAACAAAAAAATAGACGGAAAGTAATAGTCCGTTAACCAGACTCGAAATTGATGGATCGGAATGGGGAGGAGATTCGCCAAAAATAGAATTGCGTAAATGAGTAAAAGCGAGATGCGGCGATTACGAAGCGGGAGCAGCATACTCGCTACGATCGTAAATAAGACGACACGAACGAGCGCCCCGCTATTCCACTGAAACATGGATAAGAAATCAAGTCGGGTAATGTAGCGACCAAGCGTGAGTAGACGCCATTGTTCATAAGCTGGATTGCTTAAATTCGTCGCTTCAACATAACCAAATTCTGAAATGGCTCCTGTGAGTGGTCCGAGCAATAAGATGAGAAGAATGGCTCCAGAGATGAAGAGACCTTTTGTGGAGATCCGTTTTTTCGTGAATTGCACAATAAATAAAATGTAGAAGATCTCGAGAAACCCCGCTTGTGTGTACACTAACTTGCAACATCGGCCCAAAGCTTCTTGGAGCACGGGGAACATCAAGGAGTATTCTTTATTTGGGATGTTACCGATACCAACGAGAAGCCCAAATGACGAAACGATTGGAAAAAGCAAAAGGGCAATGATACCGAGCACAAACCAACCCCTGCTTGCCGCATAAATGAAAACGAGAATGTAGCCAATTAAAATGATGAGGTTCGGTGTTTCGTATGCATAGTTAGACGACGTCCATCCGATGGAGAATTTCAGGGAAATAAATGCCTCAACAATAAATACGAATGCAAAAATGAGCGCCAGCATTTGTACGAGAAAACGGGGGTAGTGGTCGTTTAAAAATGTAAATAAACTGCGTCCATCTAATGTTTTGTTCATTGATGACACAAGAATAACTGTAATGGCAATCAAGGCTGAGCTGGCAATTACACTGAGCCAAGCATCACGACCTGCAACCGATAAAAGGCTAGGGATGATGAGGACGTGGACCATAAATCCTGTCGAAATGATCATAAGTATGTACAAATGGATCGGCTGTAAAAATTTGCTTTCCATAAAAATGAAGCCACCTTTGCATTCTTCGGTGGATTTATCTTTACCATTGATCCCAGATTTATGTACAAAAAGCATGACATTGCCAAAGTGAATGGATAATTAGAAAAAGTCTACAAGATTGCTAAATATTATATATAGATATTGGAGGGTTAGCGTTTTACAATCTTTGTGTAATGGGCTACACAAGGAGGAGAAGGTTAACATGAAAATTTTACATACTGGGGTAATGATTGGTGTTACGATTGCTGGATCACTCGTATGCATAAATGATACAAAAGCAAGTGAACAGCGTGCCGACTATTTTATCGGGACGGAGCATTCAGAGGAATGGGTTGAAGAGACATTCAACATCGAGATTTCTCATGAGTATGAATCTATGAATGTGCTGTATGCAACGCTTAGTGAAGAAGAAGTACAAACGTTAACAACTGAGTCTGCAATCGAGTATGTTGAAGCAGACCAAGAAGTGACGGTGGAACAACAAACGGTACCGTGGAGCATTGAGCACGTTGGGGCACCGACCATTCATCAGACCGGTTTTACAGGTGCAGGGGTGGATGTTGCAGTGTTAGACACAGGTGTAGAGGTGAATCATCCCGACTTAAATGTCATTGATGGTGCGAGCTTTGTGCATGAAGATTCGCATACCGATTATAACGGACACGGCACGCATGTCGCCGGTACAATTGCTGCATTAGATAACGATTATGGGGTTGTTGGTATTGCACCAGACGTTAACCTTTACGGCGTCAAAGTACTCACATCAAATGGTGGAGGAAGCATGCATAGCATCGTGCAAGGCATCGATTGGTCTGTAGAACAAGGCATGGATGTGATTAATTTAAGCCTCGGTTCATCCATGGGATCCCTTGTATTGGAACAAGCGATCACGAGCGCTGAAACTGCAGGTGTGGTTGTGGTAGCGGCTGCTGGAAATGCGGGAGCATCGTATGGAAACGAGAGTACGGTTGGCTATCCGGCCGCTTATGATAGCGTCCTTGCGGTAGGCGCAACTGACCAACAAGATGCACGAGCCCATTTTTCTAGCGTAGGTTATGAACTTGATGTCATGGCGCCTGGTGATGGGATTTATAGCACCGACTTGAATGGCGGTTACCAAACGTTGAGCGGAACGTCGATGGCGTCACCCCAAGTTGCTGGATTTGCTGCGCTTTTGCTCCAACAAAACCCAGAAAGAAGCCTGAAGAGATACGCGCAATTATTAAAGATACGGCCAATCCTTTAGGAGATTCGTTTGAATTTGGAAACGGTATGATTAATCCGTCATCTTCGTTTCAGCAATAAAGATCATTACGAACGGGAGCCGATGCTCCCGTTTTTATTTTGGTGCCCGTTTTTCATCTATAAGTCTTGGTGAAATGGATGGACAAGCCACTAAATATGCAAAATCTAGTGGTATCCCACTACAAAATGACTATATATGTAATATTGAAAAATTTCTAATTTGTACATATACTCGAGAGGCACGTTCAAATCAATAGGAGGGATTCTAATGGGTTACAGTAAAAGTCGAATAGGTACAGCATCTTTTATGACAGTTGCTCTCGCTGTTGGCGCCGCTGGTGGGGTACAAGCGAACAGTGAACAAGCAGGGGAATTTCTAATCGGGTTAGAAGAGTTTTCAACGATGGATGCAAATAATCTAGAAGACAATTATGACATTGAGATCCTTCAAGAATTTGAACACATTCATGTGCTTCATGCCGAACTAACCGAAGAAGAATATGAAGCATTGCTAGACGAAGAGAACATTGCCTTTGTGGAGAGGGACCATA
Source organism: Geomicrobium sp. JCM 19037 (assembly GCF_000698105.1). NCBI lineage: Bacteria > Bacillati > Bacillota > Bacilli > Caryophanales > Geomicrobium > Geomicrobium sp. JCM 19037. The sequence continues at coordinate 149,313 of NZ_BAWZ01000002.1, forward strand.
CGGTCACTCACTATCAACAAGAAGTTCCTTGGGGCATTGAACGAATTTCAGCACCAGCAGTACATGCGAATGGTCATACTGGTGCAGGGGTTGACGTCGCCGTGTTAGACACGGGGATTCATGAAGCCCATCCTGATTTGGAAGTTGTCGGAGGAGAGAGCTTCGTCAATGAGGACCCACTCGTGGATACGAATGGACACGGTACTCACGTGGCAGGTACGATTGCAGCACTTGATAACGATGAAGCGTACTAGGCGTATCTCCAGATGTGAACTTGCATGCTGTGAAAGTACTAGCAGCGAACGGAAGTGGTAGTTTGAGTGGAATTATCGATGGCATCGACTGGTCTGTTGATAATGACATGGACGTCATCAATATGAGTTTAGGTTCACCGCAAGGATCTGAAGCGATGGAATTGGCCGTAGACCATGCCGAACGTTCTGGCGTCGTTGTCGTTGCAGCGGCGGGAAATGAAGGAACAGGCTGGGGCGGAGGAAGCACCGTCGGTTTTCCAGCAGCTTTCGACTCTGTACTCGCAGTCGGTGCAACCGACGCAAATGATCAAAGAGCAAGCTTCTCAAGCGTAGGAAATGAGCTGGATGTCATGGCTCCAGGAGCGAATATATATAGTACGTATCCAACAAACTCGTATGATTCCTTAGACGGAACGTCAATGGCTGCGCCGCACGTTGCCGGTCTTGCAGCGTTATTAGTTGCCCAAAATCCAACAGCGTCCCCTGAGGAAATAAAATCTACCATTGTTGATACAGCCAACTCAATAGGTGATCCGTTTGAGTACGGTGCCGGCATTATTGATCCAGAAGCTGCACTCGGCGAATAGACACGCCGTGCGAGCAGCGCCCATTCGCGACTAGCGAATGGGCGCTGTATTGCGTTCGGTCGGAGCATCCCTGAATAAAAGAGTGAAGTACTTTCGGTGATCGGGTATCGGCATTCGTTTTCCGGGAACTGGGATTGAAGTACCGGAAAAGTGAGGATATCGGCACTACACTTCCATAAACTGGGTTTTAAATACCGAATAAGTGAGGGTATCGGCATTAGTCATCCAGAAACTAGGATTGAAGTACCGGAAAAGTGAGGATATCGGCACTGCACTTCCATAAACTGGGTTTTAAATACCGAATAAGTGAGGGTATCGGCATTAGTCATCCAGAAACTAGAATTGAAGTACCGAAACCGAGCGTTATCGGCATCGCTCTTTCAAAAAATAGAATTGGAGTAACAAAGCAGTGCCCCTTTCGGCGGCGCGTAAACATATTCTCAGGCTACTTCTCAATAAAACAGACGCTCAGGGGAACTAGCCTGAGCCGTCTGTTATTGCAAGGGGCTCAACAAGGTTCTTAACTTGCTTGCCGAGCAGCTATTTACTCACGTTAATGTCTGCGCCCTGTTGCGGTGGTGCGTCTCCTTCTTTTAGCGGACGCTTTGCCCAGTATGTTGCCATAATCGGACCCGTGATGTTATGCCAAGCGGTACCAATAACACTTGGAATGACTGAAAGTGGAGACAAGTGCGCGGTCGCTAGTGTCACACCGAGTCCTGTATTTTGCATGCCGATCTCGATGGAAACCGCTCTTCGTTGACTTGGTGTCAATCGGACGAGATAAGCAGCGGTATAACCTAAAGCCAAGCCCGCGCCGTTATGCAACATCACTGCGACAAAAGAAATAAATCCTGCAGTTGCGAGTGTTTCTGCATTCGAGCTTACAGCACCAGTAATGATGGCAAGGATGGCTAGTACACTGACGAGCGGCATTACCGTCACCGTTTTCTCAACAATCACCGGCAAGAAGCGGCGAAGGAGGAGACCGAGTGCTACCGGAATAATAATTACTTGGACAATCATCGTAAACATCGCCCAGAATTCGACAGGCATCCATTGACTCGCTAAAAGATAAAGGATAGCTGGCGTTGCGATGGGCGCAACGAGGGTGGACAGCGATGTCATGGAGATTGATAAAGGTAAATCCCCTTTTGCAAGGTAGACCATTACATTTGAGGATGTTCCCCCTGGTACTGAGCCGAGCAGTACGAGACCGATGGCTAGCTCTGGAGGTAAGTTCAGTAGGTAGGCAATCGCAAGTGCCGTTAACGGCATAATTGTATATTGGAAAACGAGTCCGAGCGCGACAGGTATCGGCTGTTTGGCTACTCGCTTAAAGTCCACTGGCTTCATCGTCATCCCCATGCCAAACATGACGATTCCTAATAAAATTGGAACATAAGTATTGATCGGCATGAAAGGTTCGGGAATAAGAAATGCAATGATTGCTGCAGCAATAACGAAAAGTGCAAAAAATCTTCCTGCGAATGAACTGACCCCACTAAGTACCCTCATCATCTATTTACTCCTTTACTTGAATCAGCTTCATCGGGTTCAACCGGCTATCTGGATCAAGTGCTTGTTTGATCTTTTCCATAACGAAGAACGCTTCTCCGTGCTCTTTCTTTTGATATTTCTGTTTGCCGATCCCTACGCCATGCTCCCTGTGCACGTCCCGCCGGCTTCTAATGCAAACTCCACGATTTCTTCGTTTAATGCTTGTGCTTTTCTAATATCTTCAGGATCTTCGGGATTAATCATGAGAAGGATATGATAATTGCCATCGCCAACATGACCGGCAATGCCGCCTTCGAACCCGGAGTCGTCCACAAGCTGCCGTGCGTGTTTAATCGCACTCGCGAGGCTTGAGATTGGGACGCATACATCTGTGACCATCATTTTCTTGCCCGGTGTGCTATGTGTGAACGCATAAGCAAGCGTATGTCGTGCTTCCCAGAGCTTGTTGCGGGCGGCGGTGTCTAGCTCGAATTCAATTTCTTCACACCCGAAATCCCGTACAATCTCTTTCGTGAATGTGAGGTCCTGTTCGAGTCCCGCTTCATTTCCATGAAGTTCAAGAAAAAGAGTCGGTGTGAGCGCATAGTTTGTATCACTGAACTGATTTACTTTTTCAATAGAAGGCTCATCAACGAGTTCACATCTAGCAATTGGGATGCCAGCGTGAAGAATGGAGACGACGGCGTTAACAGCGTCATCAATCGTTGAGAATTCCGCTCTTCCCGCGACGATTTGTTCAGGAATGCCATTCACTTCGAGTGTAATTTCAGAAAAGCAGCCGAGAGTTCCTTCAGAACCGACAAATAGGCCATTCAAATGGTACCCAGAGGAGGATTTCGCTGCTCGATTTCCAGTATGAATGATGGAGCCATCGGCGAGAACGACCTCTAGATCACGAACTTTGTCACGCATAATGCCGTACCGGACCGAACTTGTGCCGCTCGCGTTCGTTGCAGCCATACCGCCAATCGTTGCATCAGCCCCAGGGTCTACCGAAAAAAATAAACCGTACTTTTTCAGTTCCTTATTCAGTTGTGTTCGTGTGACACCAGGTTGTACGGTGACGAGCATATCGTCTTCTCTCACATCTAAGATGGCATTCATTTCTGAAAAATCAATGCAAATGCCGTCGCTAGTTGGAATGACCAAACCTTCTAGACTTGAACCTAAACCAAATGGGTAGACAGGTCGATCATGTTTTTTGGCGACTTGCATAATCTTTGAAATCTCGTCAGCATTGCGGGGAAACACGACAATTTCTGGGTTGACCGGTGTATGATAGGATTCATCTTTGCTATGTAACTCAAGCACTGTTTCATTTGTCGTTACTTGCGACGAATCTAAGAACGCTTGAAAATCTCCGACTAGAGTGGACATTTGTCCTTCCCTCCTGTACAAGTATAGGTTTATAAAGCATTATACACGAAATATATTCATGACGGTATGAATTTTTGAAAGATTTTATAACATTGTCTTTTTGATAGGTAATTCAACAACGACCATCCCTCTTTTCCGTTCTTTTGATAAGATGTTATGGAGGGGGGAGTACCGTGGGAACATCTATGAAAAGATTCGGACTAAACCTGATCGGGTGCTTCGTTCTTGCCGTAGGGATCCAGCTTACGAACCTAGCAGACCTGGCAACATCTGGAGCTGCAGGCTTGTCATTGACGCTAATCGAGCTCATTGATCTACCTTTTCCAGTCATGTTTTTCATAATTAATTTACCGTTTTTCATCTTAGCTCTTTGGAAATTAGGAGTCTCTTACACGCTTCATTCGCTGCTCTCTGTCACGCTCGTTACGGGGATCAGTGCAGGGTTGCAAACCATCCCTATTCAAGACATATCAGTGTATAGCGGATCCTTACTCGGAGGATTTCTCGTCGGTGCTGGGGCAGTTGTCATTTTCCTAAGCCAATCATCGATGGGTGGGGCGACGATACTTGCCGTATACTTACAGCAAAAGAATGCCATTGATCCAGGCAAAGTCATTTTTGGCTTTGATCTGATGGTCGCGAGCATATCATTTCTCCTCTTAGGCGTTCAAAACGGATTTTTAACGATCGTGAACATATTTGTATGCTCTCTCGTGATTAGTCTATCGAAAAAAGCCATTCACACGAGTACTCGACAAGCGGTTAGAGCGTAGCTTGGGGGTCATAAAAACCCCCGCCGATGTTCGGCGGGGCTAACGAACTTTTTAGTGAAAGCAAATCTGTCCGAACTTAATCTACATAAGGTGAACGAAATATATCTTTCAAGAATCCTTGGTCGAGTTGGGATGTCAAGTAGGAGAAAATCGCAGGAAAAGCGGTGTACCCTCATAAACTAGGTAGCAAAGTGAGTGAAAGCGGAAACAGATTACCGCGTCAAATGTACATTTTTTCCCTGAAGCACCCGCATCCTGTCGGCGCGAGCCGCGCCGAACCGAGTGCGGTTTCGTTTCGGCCCCCACGAGGCCGACGTGTCGTTGGCACTTCAGCCTGGAATCTGCGCGCCAGTTGGGACAAACTGCGCGCAGAACGGCCGTTCGTCTTGCCTGTATGTGCCGCTTTCTCCTGCGGCAATGGGTTCAGAGAACCATCCCTTGCATTTCCAAGCCAAAAACCTAGCAAGACGTCGGCGCGAGCCGCGCCGAACCGAGTTCGATTTGGCTTCATCCGCTCTCAGGCCGACAGGTTGCTCGTTTTTGGGCATTGAATCTGTGCCCGAGTTGGAACAACCTGCGTAAAATAGCACCGAGCTCCCCCTCCAACCCAACACCCAACAGTGCAAATCAAGAAAATCTTAAGTTCATCCGATATAGATCACGAAACCCGATGATATTCCAATCGCTGCACAATCATTCACTACACGCTCATCCAAAAAAGAAGCTGTCAGGCTAGTAGAGGCTTTTAGAAGGTTATGCGAGTTTTCATTGGCCTGTCGGTCGATGGGTATTGTTTTAAAGGATCGGAGATAATAGCCGTGATACGGATTCTTTCGTCTTGATCCATAAGGAGCGCTCTGCATAGCGTTCTTCGGTGAGCAGGCTGCTGTCTTTCATATCAAGTAGGAAAAGTTCGTGCAGTTCTTTGGCGACTTTTGTATCATAAACAACCGCGTTCACTTCAAAGTTTAATTTAAAGCTCCTTGGGTCGATGTTCGTTGTACCGACAGAGGAGACTTCTTCATCCACAACAATCGTTTTCGCATGCATAAATCCTTTTTCATATATCCAGATGTTGGCGCCGTATTTTAACAGCTCTCCTGCATGAGCGAGTGTTGCCCAATAGACGAACGGGTGATCAGGTTTGTTCGGGATCATAATGTGGACGTCGATATTGCTAAGAAGGGCAATCTTAAGGGCGTCCATGAAACTTGTATCGGGTATGAAATAAGGTGTTTGAATCTTAATGGTGTTTCGAGCGCTCATAATAAGTTTGATGTACATATTTTTAATGTGCTCGGTTTCAGAGTTTGGTCCGCTATCAACAATTTGCACGGCGCTCGTTCCGGTATGTTCATAATCCCCAAACACAATGTCGGTAATGTCAATCTCATCTTGTTTGGTTGCTTGTTTCCAATCCAAAATAAAACGACCTTGAATATGATCAACTGCAGAACCGGTGATCTTAAAATGAGTATCTCGCCAGTAACCGAATTTCTTTTTTTTGCCCAGATATTCATTGCCGATATTGAATCCACCGATGTAGCCGATTTTACCGTCAATAATGCAAAGTTTACGGTGGTTTCGGTTGTTAATCCGTGGATTAATAATCTTTAAAAATGAAGGGAAGAAAGCTTCGGCCTCGCCGCCATGTTCGAGCAGTTCTTTAAAGAAAGATTTACTCATCGTCCGGGAACCGATGGCATCATAAAGTAGCCGCACTTTGACGCCTTCTTTTGCCTTTTCAACGAGCACGTCGCGGAGTTTACGACCAAGATCATCACGTTGAATAATGTAGTATTGGAGGTTGATTTCTCTTTTTGCTTCTCGAATGTCATCAAACAAGGTGCGGAACTTATCGGTCCCTTCGTGAAACAATTCGACGTTGTTATCCGACGTAATAATTGACGTAGAAGATTGCAAATTAATGAGCATGAGCTGTTCGTACTTATGGTGAATGTCTCGGTCTAACAAAAACTCCTGATGGTCTTTTAGTTGCTCAACTTGCTCGTCTACGGCATTTCTCAAGTAGTTGCGCTCTTCCGCTGATAAATTATAAAAATTTCGATGTTTTAAATGCCGACCAAATAGTAAATAGAGGATAAACCCACCGATAGGAATAAAAAATAAAATCATAAGCCATGCCCATGTTGCGCCAACGTCACGACGCTCCACAAACACGACGAAAAACGCCAATAAAATATTAATAATAAGTACAATCGAAATCAGTTGCGAAAAAAATTCATTAAACACTTGGCAAAATCCTTTCCAAGCCGGAGCCTCCTTTCATTGTAATGAATTCTTGCTCGATTTGCCAACGGGAGGAAGCGGATGTTGTCGAAAAACAATAAATAATCTCTTATTTATCGTCTGTTATAGAGAAAATGTAAGAGATATATTATATTGAAGAGGAGATATATGATTTATAAGCAAAAAATCCAGGGTTTCTGCCCTGGATTCGTTTATGAATAGCGTGATGAATCGGGCGTGTTTGAATGATGAGCCATTCATTATCACTGGGAGGTGCCGAGCGAGTGGCTTTTGATAGGAAAATTATAAGGAAATTAGGAAAATGGTGTCAAAGTGTGCAGAACGAAGATGTCGAACGAGCAGACGGTGAACAACGTGATGTGGAACATATGCTCCGACATTGCAAGTTGACTGACGAAGCGAAACAATACTACGAAATCATTCGCTTTAAACATGACATGATAAAAAACGATCTACTCCAGAACACGCTTTTGAAAGAAAAACCACAAAGAGACGCAATGGAAGAGACGAGTGAAGCGCTTGATTTTTTGTATCATTATATGGAAGGCAACTTGAATTATGAGGAGAGAAACTATCATGCTTCCCTCCTGCATTATCAAACGGCAAAGTTATATATGAAGAACATTCGTGGAAAGAAGAGAGCGGCTCTCTTTCTACAATTGGGAGAAAATTTGTTGAAGCTTGGACAAGTTAACCTGGCCAAAACTCAGTTTAATGAAGCTTTACATATTTCATTTGGCGCTTATGATCAACAAAATGAGTATAAACGCAGCCAAAACATGCTTGCTAGTATACAAGAGCCGAAAAGTAGCCCGCCTGTTTATGAATCGTTGCTTAGTCGTTCTTTGAAAAGAGCAAGATCGACACAGACGAACAAGCAACCTTTCGCATTTCGAAACGGTTACCAGTACTCACCTCTAAAATAACGCAGAGATCCGTTCAAAAGAACGGGTCTTTTCTTTAAATGAATGGACATTGGTTAAAAGTAGCCAATGGTCGCTCTCGTATTCCTCGGTCAGTCGCTCTAGCTGTTCTTTCACTTCTTTTGGACCACCAATAATCATTCGGTGACGATTTTCGGCGATGCGCTGTTTTGATTTTGAGGATAACGGCGTATTTTTTGCTTCTTCGACAGAAGGGATGCGACTGTCCAAACCACGCTCGACATTTAACAGCCACAAGTCTTGGCTTAAAGCGAGCTCTTCAGCATGTTCTCTGTCCTTTCCGCAAATGACAAAAAAGGCAGTGAGTGCGGGTGTGTTGGAGGTGTTGTTCGTTCGGTAAATAGTGTGGGACGCTCGTCCTCTTCCAGGTTGAATAAAATGCCCGTACACATAGCCGACACCTAGCTCAGCCGCGAGCTTTGCGCTGTTCTCTCCAAGTCCTAAAGAATATAAGGCAGGTGCTTCACGAGTTCGTGGTGTAGCCCGAAATCGCTCCTCTCCTCTCAAGAAATTCCGCAACAACCGAAGCTTGTCGGGATACTCGTCCAACTGATTGTCTTTGCCATCGGCGAGCAGTTGGCGAATGGATTCCCCGCCTCCAGGTGAGCGGCCAACCCCACCTTCGACTCGGCCTGGAAACAGTGCCTCTAGTTGCAGAAGTTGTGCTGCGACTTTGTATGGACTGTATTGGGGGAGAAGAATGCCGCCACTTCCGACGTGTATTCGCTCGGTACCCGCAGCTGCGGCACTCATCATAATTTCCGGTGAACTTGAGGTCATGCCTCGGGTGGCGTGGTGCTCCGCAAACCAATAGCGCTCATACCCTAACTGTTCCGCATGGGCGACGAGTTCTAATGTTTTCGCAACCGTCTCTTCGGCGCTCCTCCTTTCGGAGAGGGAATTTGATCTAGAATTCCTAAGTGCATCGTTATGACCCCCTCTTTCACAACTATCTTGTTCCCGAAAGAGAGGGTTTATGAAACGTCGCTCAGAAAAACGATTAGCGAAGCTGTGCGCGTATCGACTCGGCAAGTTCAGGTGACGCTTTTTCAAAAAGGTCAATCACACTACGGGCAGTGTTCGAGTGAATGGTTTTCAAATCAGCGGCTAAATTTTCAACCAAGTGTTGTTTGCCTGTTGGTGATAGATGATCGTAATACGTCCCCGCTTGAGAGAAGTTATCCGGATCTGAGATCTCTGAACGTTGAAGCTCTCCTTCAACATAACGGCCGTTTCCGCTCGTCACGAGTTCATCTGGTGTCCAGTTTGCTTGATCATTCACACGTACACTTCGGAAGTCAGGGCCGATACGTCTGCGCTGTGAATCTGAATAAATATTCGCGCGTCCTTGCAACATTTTATCATCAGACAGTTCAGCCCCATCGATAAGGTTTGAAGGAGAAAATGCAATTTTTTCGACTTCTTCTTTAAAAGAATCTGGATTCGTGTCCAGCACCATTTTTCCAACGGGGATAAGTGGGAATACATTTTCATCCCACACTTTCGTATCATCTAGTGGGTCAAACGATAATTGATGAACGTCGTCTGGATCAATTAGTTGTACGTAAAGCCCGTACTCTACCGGCTCACCTGAAGCGATCGTATCGTACAAATCTCTTCCTGCATAATCGGGGTTTTGTGCACTGAGCTCAGCCGCTTCTTTCGCATCAATGTATTGCTCTCCAGCAAACGGAAGCCACTGGTACTTTACATACTTCCGTTTTCCCGCCCGATTTTTCCAAACGTACGTATTCACACTATGCCCAGGAATATGACGCAAACTCTTCACCGTCCCATGATCGGAGTAGAGTTGTACGACAAAATGAAGCGACTCTGGAGCTCTCGCCACAAATTCCCAAAAACGATTCGGGTCCATCAAATTATTCTTAGGTGATGGCAAAAACGCGCGGATGGCTTCTGGAAAGCGAATCGGGTCGCGAACCGAGAAGATGGGGAGGTGATTGCATATGAGATCAAAGATGCCTTCATCCGTATAGAATTTCGTCGCAAATCCGCGCACATTTCGCGACGTGTCCGGTGTTCCTTGATTGCTAACCGCAAGAGAAAAGCGCACACTTACCGGTACTTGTTGGCCAGGCTCTTGCAGAAAGCATAACGTTGTATCATCAGCTTGGGAATAAAACGTTTCAAAGTATCCAAATGCGCCAAACCCTTTTACATGTACGGGACGATCAATGATTTTTTCATGAACGAACGTTTCCATCGTTTCGTGAAGAACACTGTCTTGTTCGAGTACCGGTCCGTCGTTGCCGATCGTTTGTGAATGAAACTTCGCAGGCAAGTCGCTAGGATAAGAAACAGGAGCCTCTCGCTTTTGCTTGAGCCCACGCACGTGAATGCCGTCTGATCTAGAATATTTCACACCATCACTCCTATAACAATCGATGGTTATTCTTATGATGCAGGAGGCTTGATTTATGAACCCTCCCCTTTTTGCTATACTAAAAAGAAAAAGCGAGCTGATCAGATGGACCGGGCATTCATCATTGGAGACATCCATGGAAATTATGACGAGCTTTTGCAACTGTTAACACATTGGGACCCCGCAACGGAGACACTGATCTTTCTTGGCGACTACATCGACCGTGGGCCCGACTCCTTACAAGTTGTCCGCCACGTCATGCAGCTTGTCAAAGAAGGTGCCATCGCCTTAAAAGGAAATCACGAAGAATGATGATGGAATGGACGAGGGGTGAGCATGAAGCAAGATACTTAAGAAATGGAGGAGAAGAGACGCTGCAATCTTTTATGACAGCTAGTAGTGGAGCAAATGACTTGAGTTTTGCGGAATTTCGCTCAGTGCTCTTAACCGAATTCTCTGAGGAAGTTACGTTTCTTAGTGAACGCCCCCTCTATTATGAATGGAACCAATTTTTGTTCGTACACGCTGGCGTCGACTTGTCGAAAGAGAACTGGCGAGACGGGACAGACGACGATTTCTTGTGGATTCGTGAACCCTTTCATACAGGTTCGAATCAAACAGGAAAGAAGATTGTCTTTGGCCATACCCCGGTAAAGATTTTAAACCGGGACAAAAGCTTCAATCCGTGGTTTTCCGAATGCGGAACCAAAATCGGCATCGACGGCGGTCTCGTTTTCGGCGGGCAACTAAACGGCCTCAAAGTAGCTGCAGACGGGCGCACAGACTGGGTGAAAGTCGAACCGATATCGTGAAGGGGTGGGGGAGTTTCCCTCACCACTGATAGCCGAAAATTGAAGGATGTGAGCGATATATAGCGAATGTAGCAGAGGAAGTTGTATTAGAATTATATGCTGAAAATTTTAAATAAAAAGTAAATATTGCGCGAATGACCCTGACAACGTATCACAACAAGCTAGAGTGCTAAATGGGAAAGGAGATGGGCTCGATCGATGAGGTGCAAAGTATTTCTGCAAAATATGGCGACTTCGGTGAACAGTAATGAATGAAAAGAAGGACGGTTACTTAAATTTATTAAAAAGGCGAAATTTTCTTCTCTTTACGATTGCCCAAGTTACGACGAATCTTGGGGACGGCATTCATATGACTGCCGTAACATTTCTGGCGATTTACCTAGGGCTTCGCCTTTTGAAGTCGGTGTAGTCGCTTTTTGTAGTACGTTTCCTAGAATTTTGTTTGGCCCTATCGGTGGCGTTTATGCAGATAAATGGGATAAGAAGAAAACGATGGTTATTACAGACTTTGTTCGTTTTTTTCTTGTGTTGCTTATACCAGCTCTCTACATTGCTGATGCGCTATCGATTGCAATGATTGCGTTAATTTCCTTTGCTTTAACGAGTTGTTCTCCTTTTTTTGTTCCGGCAAGTAAGGCGTACATACCGAAAATGGTTGGGAAAAAGAATATTAATCTAGCGAATGGTCTTTTGCAAACGACTTTATGGCCATCATTTTTTATTGGTGCTGGATTAGTTGGACCCATCAATGCACTGATCAACTTGCCTTTCGTTCTCGTCATCAATGCGTTATCTTTTGCAATCGCAGGGTTTTTAATTATGTTCATTAAAGCGAACAAAAATGAAGATTATTCATCCGGTGTAAAGAAAGATGTGAAATTATTCTCTAGCTTAAAAGAAGGCTACATCGCTTTACGAACAGAGAAGGCACTTCATTTTACTGTGATGACATTTGGCATTTATACGTTTTTTTGGAGAGGGCTTTTGCAAGTAGCGCTTCCACTATATGTAACTGTCACCTTAGGTGGGGGGCCAGGTATGTTTGGTGTTTTTATGGCTGTTAATGGTGTTGGTGAAATGGTCGGCAGTCTAGTCATGGGGAAATTAAAGGTGGAGCGGCCGATGTCGGTCGCATTTATAGGGGAAATATTATTCGGCGTTGCGATGGTTAGTGTGGCTTTAGCTGGAGATCCTCTTTATATCGCTGTTGTCCTCTTCATCGGGGGAGTCACATCGCCAGTCACTGATATCCCAATATTGTCTTCAATACAGAGAAGCATCCAAGAAAATCACATATCTAAAGTGTTTAGTTACTGGAATACGATGGGCGCTGTTGGCTCATCTTTAGGAACACTTCTCATCGGTATTTGGTTGGAATTCATCTCGCCAAGCACAATGTTCTATATAGGGGGAGCGACCCTCATTCTAGTCGGAGCATTAGGGGTTTACTTGATGAAAATGAAATATGAGCGGTAAAGGGTTTTCAATGATTCATTAAAGCGATCTAGATCGCGTATCTCCTAAAAACCCCCAAAACCCAGGCGACCATCGCCACCTACGGTGCCGAAACGAATGAAAAACGATCTATATAAGTTGAACTTAAGAATTTCATCAAGAATCAATGGCAAGCTTGGTAAAGTGGAAATTGTGCTCGAGTTGCGACTGAACGGTTCTCAAGTTTGGCGAAATCGCAGAAAAAGCGGTCTAATCTTATGAACTAGCGAACAAATTACTGGATCACCTATGATCCTCGCCCCAAAGAACCAACAAGCTGTCGGCGCGAGTCGCGCCGAACCGAGTTCGATTTGGCTTCGGCCCCGCTGGGGCCAACAGGTTGCTCGCTTATGGGCATTGAATCTGCGCGCAAGTTGGAACAAACTGCGCGCAAGTTTAACGAAATCGGCGCTAAAATCGTTCAAAAGCGCAAACTTGCGCGCAGAACGGTAGTTCGTCTTGCCTGCATGTGCCGCCATCCCCTGCGGTAACGGATTTAGAGAACCATCCTTTGTATTTCCTAGCCAAAAACCTAGCAAGACGTCGGCGCGAGTCGCGCCGAACCGAGTTCGGTTTCGTTTCGGTCCCGCCGGGGCCGACGTGTCGTTGGCATTTAGCCTAGAATCTGCACGCAAGTTGGAACAAACTGCGCAAAGAGGAAAATGTTAAGTTCATTCGATCTAGATCGTTAAGGCTGCGATCTAGATCCCTGGACTCCTAGAAACTCCCAATCCCTAACCATCCGTACATCTAACATCCACGGGCGACAGCAAGCTTTTATACAATCTCCATCCGAGCCTCACGGCGTGTGCGGTACACGAATAGAATTGCTGCGAGTAGTAAAGCAGTACCGCTCACGAAAAATGGAAGTGTCGCGGCGTCGGTTACGATGAACAAAAAGCTTGTGATGTCTTGTAAGGCGAAGATAATAAACAGCAACGTACTTGGCACAAGCAGGCCGAGCAATGACAAGTAGCTGCCCGCAAGCCGGGAGACGATACTTGTAACGATGACCATAAGCACGACGATGCTATAGACGATGGCAACGGAGACGAGCATGTACGCTTGAAAGGAAAGGTCATACCAGAAAAATGTTGGCGACATGAACGAGTTGATGCTCGCTTCCCAGAACAAGGTCGTGTCGTTTAGCACCACATACCCGGCAAATAAACTTCCGAGAATGAGTGTCGTGAGCAGTAGGCCGACAAATAGAGCCGCCCACAGTTTCAAGCTGAATACGCGTCTTCCTTTTTTTGTGACGTACTGAAGCGGCCGTACATGATGGTCTCGGTAAAAAGCAGGGCTAATGAACACGACAATCGCAACCAACACGAGCATGCACCCGTTAAAGAGCAACGAATGAAAATTATCCATCACTTGTGCCGGTAAGATTGCCTGGTGTTCACCTCGTGCATTACCTTCAGCAATTCGTTCATTAGCCGCTGCTGTGTAGGAAGGATGTTCGGTGTCGGAATGGTATTGATCCAGGATACTCCGTTCCATCTGGATGAACCAAAACAGCCCATCCGCACTGTCCATGAGCGTGTTCCGGAGCTCTGACATCTCTCGTTCGTCGATGTCATTCGCAAACACCCGGTCGTATGTGCTGACGTTCAGGTCGTTTGCCTCGGGATGATTTGAGATGACCGCGTCTGCCGCTGCGAGTTGCTGTTCGTGATGTACGGCAAATTCAGCCATGTTCTCATCGGTCACCTCGAGCCCGTATTCGTGAACGAGATTCTCAGCCGTTTCGTAATAATACGCATCGCTACCGTTAGGGAAGTGTTGAAAATGGAATTCAATATTCATGACATAAAGTATGGCAGCGATTGGGAGAAAGAGAAGCCACATCCGCCATTGCAGCAGGCGTCGAACTTCTTTTATGAATAAACGCATCGTGTTCTTCCTTTCTGTTAATGAATCGATTGTTTAGAGAAGCATCGAAACGCGACAGTGACCATAATCGAGGCAATCGCACCCCAAACGAGCAGTGTAACGACCTCATACGTTTTTGCTGCAGTGTGTGGTGCAGTCGCAGTGAACCACATGTGCGGATTCATGATTAGCGTCACAGGCGTATACATCCCGTAAAACAGGAAATTGGAACCGGCTGGGGCGAGCAACGGGAGTAACAAGAAGCCACCAGCGACGACCAAGACAACAAAAAAGACGGCATAACTGTTACGAATGAACACACTCGTAAAAAAGACCATTTGCACGATGATAAAGAGCACCGTGTACGTGACGATTAATGCCCCGATCAGAAACGTCAACATCGTGAGCGGCCACCACGTCAAATACGGAAGAGGTCCATCGATATTGAAATACGAGCTCACATACGTATTCCACATTCCAGAGAAGGAATAGGTGAGAAAGAAGACCGTTAAAGAAATGGCCAACACCGTTGTAATAATGAGAAAACTGCTGGCGTTCACCGCTAACCATTTCGTGAACAGCAAACGGCGACCCCGCGCAGTGCTGTATACATGCTGTGCAGTACCGTACGCGTGCTCATAATTCACACTATGCGCGGTGAGCAACGTGAGGATGATTGAAAGCCCGATTAACGAGTAACGAAAGACGTGTTCATAAAGGCTGGCATGCGTTTGCTGTCCAAGGTAAAAGATTGTTTTGTGTTCTTCTTCCTGGAGGAGTGTTTCGTAACGCTCACTGTAGGCAGCGTACTGATTGTGCATCCACTCGGCTTGGTTTCCTTCAAGTGCGTATTGATCAATCGCTTCTTCAGCGAGCCCGGTCATCGTTATTTGTTCATACTCTTCATCGATGAGTGGTGCTTCTTCGACATAGGCATCGCGAACGGCAAGCTCAATGAGTTCCAAAGCGTACGGCTCGGTGATGTCGATGCCTTGAGCCAACTGATCGTTCGCCGAAGCAATTGATGTGTTGTGCGTTTCATTAAAAGCCGCTAACCGCTCTTCATTGTCAGCGGCAACGTCAAACATCCAATTCTCATCGAGGGCATTGCCGTGGGTCTGCACTAGCGATGTTGTGGCGTTTCTTTCGGCGGCAGACGTGTCGTACCAGGCGGAAGAAATGATGAGAACATTGAGTGAGATAAGCAGACCGGTAAGCGATAGAAGAATGGGTGAGCGCAACAATTTCCCCAGCTCATAACCGAATACACTCATTGCCGTTCATCCTGATACACCGTTAAGAACACATCCTCAAGACGTGGGGTTACCATTTCCCAGCCCGGTTCGGCACGAGAAGTTGTGTGAAAACGGGTGAGCACATGCTCTTGTTCCTGTCGTTCACCTAGGACTGCATACGTCTCTCGAAACCGGTCCATCTCTTCATGGGCGACCAACGTTTTGTATACTTGTCCTTGGATGCGACCGCAAAGCGTATGGATGGACTCTTTATAAAGGAGTTCCTGGTCTTTAATCATTACAATTTCATTAGCAATGGATTCCACGTCAGCGACGATGTGCGTACTTAAAATAATAGCGCGCTCTTTGGCGAGTCGGGACAATAAGTTGCGAAACCGAGCACGCTCTTTCGGATCAAGGCCGGCGGTCGGTTCATCAAGAATGAGCAATTGTGGGTCATTCAATAGCGCTTGGGCAATGCCAACCCGTTGAATCATGCCCCCGGAAAATTTCTTCATTTTTTTATGAGCTACTTCCGTGAGTGCAACCGTCTCTAATAGTTCCTCAACTTTGAGCTTCGTTTTTTTACGGTCCAGCCCTTTTAAGGCGGCAATATAGTGCAAGTAACGCGTCGGTGTATCGTTTTTGTAGTAGCCAAACTGCTGGGGCAAATAACCGATCACATCGCGATACGTTGCGCCCATCCGATAAATGTCTTTACCGTCAAAACGAATGCTGCCACTCGTTGGGAACAGTAATGTGGCCATCATTTTTATGAGCGTCGTTTTGCCGGCACCGTTTGGTGCAAGCAGCCCATAAACACCCGTATCAAATTCCAGCGAAAGCTCCTTTAGTGCAGTAAATGAACCGTACTTCTTCGTCACATTCTCAATCGTTAACAACTAGACCTCACCCTTTTGTTTTGTATCGTCAAAAAGCTCCTGAATTTGTGAATAAAAATAATAAAAGCTAGCGATGGCAAGAACGGTATATACACCCGTAGGAACCAATTGGATAATGCCTTCGAGCGGCACGCCTGGCAACAAGTACAAGCCAACAGTCATGGCGATCCATAAAATTGGAAACCCCCAATGCCAAAGCCATTTTTTCTGATTCGTCGTCATTAACGTCAAATAGATCGAGGCAAATAGAAACAAGCCACTGGAGGCGATGGCTAACCTTGTAGTACGGGGATGTGTACACCAAGTTCATTAGCGAACACAACGAACAAGATAATGCCGATGAGAGAGAAAACCGCAATGACGAGTGTACGCAAAGCAATGAGTTGCACGAGACTGAAACGCGTCGCTTGTTCAACTTCAACGCCTGGTTGCTCCATTTTTAAAGCGACGAACAGAAGCATGTGGGCATAAAAATAAAAAGGCGTTCCCATAAACAGCAAACTAAGGGTAGGGAGGGTATGCGCTGCGCTCGCTTCTTTCAGAAAAGCAAACAATACAGCGACGAGCGGCATGAACAATAGGAGAGATAAGACGAGAAACAGCGCTTCGCGTCGATCATAGAAAAGATGGCGAAACCCAATCATTTGATACAGCTTGAACAATCGCCGGTAAAAGCGGTCATTGTCACTCATGCCTTTTCTGACAATGGTTTGAATCTCCTCTTCATTTCTGTGCTCACTCGTCATGACCATCTACCTCCCAAGCGTTCCGAATTCGCTTAACGGTTGTATAATACTTCGTTTTAATCGTTGATTCTGGCATGTTCATTTTTTTTGCCAAGTCGACAAAACGTTCACCTTGTAGCAATTTGCCTCGTACAATCTGCTGCTCAGACTCTTGGAATGTTTGCAAAAGTTCAAGAACCCGATTCACCTCAAATGAACGAAACAACTGCGCTGTGAAATCCTCACTTTGGCGATCGTCAACGTCAATCGCTCGTGTTTTCTTCGCCTGTTGATACGCTTTCGAGCGAAAATAATCAATCACCCGATGGGAAGCAATTGTATAAAGCCACGTGCGAAAGCTTGCCTTTTTTTCATCAAATGAGCGGATCGATTCTAGCATATGGATAAAAATCTCTTGCGTAAGGTCTCGAGCAAGCTCCTCATCGGAAACCTTCGATTTCACATACCCGAGTAGATCCGTATAATACATCGAGACGAGCTCATTCGCCGCGTCATGATGCCCTTTTTTTCGTATTCTCTTAATGAGCTTTCTTTCACGCGACAAACTTCTCACCCTACCTTTTACTTCTCCTAATCTTATATTCGTAATCTAGCGACAAATTGTTTGCGTTATTTTAAAAAAATTTAATAGGTTGGGGGTAAGGGGGCGGGATCGGTCTATGAAATGGTGAAAACCTACAACTTGTTACAACAAGTTCCCACAGCGATTAGGTTGGAGTTTCGAGTTGACGATGTTTTCTGAAGCTGGGCATAAAAAAGGGGCGTCCTATCCCTTTTTATGTGACCATTCACCTTACAAACCGGTCATTTAATGACGCCAAATGCCTCATAAATTGCTATGTGTGACAGTTGGCGGATCTTGTGTGACAATCCAGGTGAATAATGGACCGTTTTACGAAGTGAAATGACTCAAAAACGCAAATATGTGACGATTGAAGTATTTCGCTCATATAAAGATTCCAATAGTTTGCACATAACGGTAGACAGGAGAGTGTTTGGGCTACAGATATCCGCCCGAGTTGTGCCAGCGAATAGAGGTAGCAGACAACTAATTTAGTCAAGACTTGGAATTGTAACCTTTACGTATTGGTCATGATAAGTGGTTGCTAGGGGGGCTGTGCATTGTAATAGGATACTTATTATTAAGGACCTTCATTTGGAGGGTTTTTAATATGGTCGGCAAAATCCTCTTTGTATGGGCAATTGCCTAGTAATATTTCTTGCGCTGTACTTTCGTAATCATATTCGGATACTCTAAGCTCATATTTGTCTGAATCGATGAATAGCCAACAAGCTCCTTTGGCTCGACTCTGTAAGCCAACACTACCTGCATTAATAACCTTCTTAGATAAGATGTCTCTTTCAAATTGAATGTGGGTATGACCGCAAATGATGACTTGCTGTCTTTCATCTTTTATCATCTCATAGACTTCGTTTTCTGGAGTATCAGCTTATTGCTTCTGTATCACTTCTAGGGGAGCCGTGGACAAAAAGATGATCTTTTTCTATGTGTGAAAATGTGAACGACCCTAACCAGTCAAGTTGTTCAGAGGATAGTTGCTCAACGCACCATTGATTTAGCTCATCGACCATAGTTTCTGCTTTTTTCGGCTTCTGGTAGTATTCAAATATCTCTCTGTCACTATTCCCCATGATAAAAGTAAACTCGTCTTTATATGAAAATAGTTTATCCATCACTTTTTTGGGCTGAGGCCCCCAAGCCAAGTCACCGCCAACAATTACTTTATCTACTTTTTCACTTTCGATGTCGACCAAAACAGCTTCTAACGCTCGATCGTTACCATGAATGTCGTATATTGCAGCAATCTTCATCTTGATCACCTTCCATACTTTTATACTCCCTATTCTTTAAAAGTACTCTCTAAAACATTGACTCTCTTCGAGAGAAAGTGATTCACAAATACGTAAACGAATAGACTCCCGATGACTAGACCGAATACGCTAGCTATAGAAAGATGAATAAACAGTGGGACCGATACGATAAATAATTGTACGTATAAGATGATCAAAACAAACTTCAAGAAAGAGGCTTTTATTTGAGCTTTTGAGATTGGATAAAGCATGGCAGTTTGTTTTAGTTGATGTTGTAAAGGGATGATTTGAGAAGCTGTCATATATACAATGAGCAGATGAAAAACCCAACCACTTGTTGGCAGTGCAAAGTTTACAACGATGCTAATGAGGGTTAGTCGCAAATAAAGGTAAAAGTAATCGTTATGTCTAACAAACAACTGTGCGTACAAATAGATGAATGTACGACTCTGACGGGTGGGAATACACTTTTGCACAATCATTGTGAGCAATCGTCTACGCCGGAAAGAATGTTTTAGATAGGTACATCAATGAAAAAGTTAATAAATCTAAGGTTTTTTAATCGGCCACGTTCTTCTTCATCAATTTGCCACAGCCAATTCAACGTTCTTCTTTTTCTCATAAAATAAAGGATGTAGACGACATGTACACTCATGAATATCAGTACATACATCCAGTCATCTTTAAGCAGAAAATAAACCATGAAATAAAGGAGAAGAAAACGATTCAACCGATGCAACAAAAGTTGTATGCGGTTCTCTAGCCATTGTTCAATCCACTTCATTACGATGTTAAAGCCAGCAATGGCCACGATAAATAGAAGAAAGAGAAGATGTAAAGAAGTTGTATCCAAAAATAAGGATATAAAAATCGTTAAGAAAATCACCAATTTACTAACATCAATTACCCAACTATAAAGGAGTGATCGAATAAAATACGGTGTTAATCGCGATTCTAATGGCAACAAAAAGGGGATATCTGCCTTCTCAACAAATGTCCGTACTTTTGTCTGGGTTAAAATGTAAGTGACAATGAGTGACAAAATGACTTCAACAGCTAGTTCAGGAGGAAGCCACTGCACAAATAAATGAAAGAAATAAATGAGAACACTACCAATGATCAGAAAGAAATAAAAAACATTTGCTCCAATGATGGCATAGTACCGAAACATCTTTCGATAATATTCCTGAACTCTTGAACCCCATAATGTTTTTACACTCATTCATACACCTGTACCTTTAGTTAAATTTACGTAGTTACATAAAGATACCATAAACTTCCGGTTTGCGTATTCGTGTCTTCAAGCTAGAAAACTTGTTGTA
The DNA here is from genome assembly GCF_000698105.1 of Geomicrobium sp. JCM 19037. Lineage (NCBI taxonomy): Bacteria > Bacillati > Bacillota > Bacilli > Caryophanales > Geomicrobium > Geomicrobium sp. JCM 19037. The sequence continues at coordinate 169,642 of NZ_BAWZ01000002.1, forward strand.
CTCGTAAGAGGCGCATCTTATGATGTAATGAGGACAGTGCTTCACGCGTATTGAAAAATAATAGGGTAGACTGGAGTGCAATATATGAAAACGGAATTCAGAAATTTCGCTCACGATGATTACCAATCGGTCTGTCAATTTCTTATCAAGCTGAATGATGAGAGTCGCCAGAACATTAATTGGAATTGGGCACGCTGGGAGTGGATGTTTTTCCATCCAGAACTTGATATTGAATCATTGGATACGATTGGTTTATGGTTTGACGATGATGAAGTTGTAGGGTTAGCGACGTACGATCATTATAATGGCGAAGCTTCTTTGCGACACTAACAGCGTACAAATCGTTGGAAGAACAACTACTGGAGTATGTGATTGCTAATTTTCAAGACAAGACAGGTCTAGGAATTGCTGTAAATGATGCAAATGAAGCTGGCATTGCTTTATTGGAAAAATACAACTTCGAAATTGCACAACAGTCCGAACAAGTATTAGCATGTGATTTAGAGAATGCTGACTTACACTATGAATTACATCCAGACTTTCAACTGCACAACTTGCAGCCAGAGAATGACTTATATGAACACCATGAAGTATTATGGGAAGGGTTTGAAAACGAAGGCCCTCTACCTCTTGACGAGAAAACGCTCAACGTGCAGAAAAGAATGCTAACGGCACCACATTTAGATTCTTCTCTTCACATCGTAGCGAAGAATCAAGCAGGTTTTGCTGCTTATTGCGGGGGCTGGTATGACAAAACAACGGACTACGCTTATATTGAACCATTATGTACAAAGCCAGCGTACCGTAAGTTAGGGTTAGGGAAAGCATTGGTTCTTGAAACGTTACATCGGTGCGGGTTGATGGGCGCTAAAAAAGCATACGTCATTTCAGACGACTCTTTTTATAAGAATATCGGCTTTGAAGAACACTCCCATTTTTCGTTTTACTGGTATAAGCCCCAAGTTTAATCCTTACAAAAATCATCCTATAGATCATTCTATAGGATGATTTTTGCTGTTTTTCTTGCTGATTTGCTGGAAATCACACCATAGAAACTAGAGATCTTACCATTGATCCATCTATGGTAAGATTTCAGCTACGATAAGGGTCCAATTGTAGAAAATCACACCATAGAACGTTGCGGGTACTCGCTGCCTTGCTTGCAAAACCCCGGGCAACGTCTAGAAATGAACACCTGGCCCAATCGGGATGCCGAGCCATGCGAACCCGAGCAAAAGAAGGGTTGAGCTAATGAGTATGAGGATGGAGTACGGTAAGGTGTACGAGATGAGAGACCCGATTCCAATTCGTTTGTCCCACTCACGGATGAAGCCGAGTATGACGATCATGTATGGTGTGAGCGGTGTGATCATGCCTGTTGCCGAGTCCCCAATTCGATAAGCCATCTGAACGACGGCAGGGTCGTAGCCGAGCTGCATGAACATCGGTACGAAGATAGGGGCTAATATGGCCCACAACCCTGAACCACTCGTAATAAGGAGCGTCATCTTCGCGGACAGCAAGATGACGCCGACAATCGTGACCATGCCGGTAAGATTTACGGATATGAGAAATTCAGCACCGTTGACGGCCATCCAAAGACCGATGTTTGTCCAATCAAAAAACGCCGTGAACTGCGCGATAAAGAAGATGATGACAACGAAGTTTCGAACGCTCGCAATCGCTTCTCCTGAGTATCGCATCACATCGGCTGTTCCTGAGATTTTCTTCATGGAAAATCCGTAAGTGAGACCGACGATGATAAAGAAGACGAGTAAGAAGGATACAATTCCATCGAGAAAAGGAGAAGGGACGAGCCCGCCGTCTTCATTTTGTAACGGTGACCCTGGAAAAAGAGCGAGTGTAGTGATTATCACAACGTATAGCAGCGCCACGACGCCGGTAATTTTTAGCGCCCGTTTCTCTTCGCTTGAAACGGGTTTGATTTCTTTCGTTTTGGTGCCTTCAAATGTACCGAGGCGTGGCTCGGTTACTTTTCTCGTAATCGTACCGGCGATGAGGGTGACGATGAGTACACCAACGACCATAAAAAAGTAGTTGTCGACCGCGGTAACCATCCGGCCATCACCGAGAATGGCGACCGCTTCATTCGTAATTCCGGCAAGCATCGGCTCGTTTGATGTAATCAGTATACCGGTTCCGTAACCGCTGGATGCGCCGACGAAACCTGTAATAATACCAGCTACAGGGTGTCTGCCGAGTGTGTAATAAATCATTCCGGCGAGTGGGGGAACGATGAGAAACGCGGCATCCGATGCAACGGTTGCAAAGTTTCCTGTAAAAAAGACCATGTACGGCACGAGCCATGCAGGAACGGATAACATGAGTGTTTTGATTAAGGATTCTAACAATCCGACACGTTCAGCAAGCCCGATGCCAATCATAAGTGTTAAGACGACCCCGAGTGGCGCGAAGCCAACGAAATTGTCGACGAGCGACGTGACCATATACTCAATGCCTTCTCCAGAGAGCAGGCTGCGGATTTCTAATAATTCGCCATCTTGAGGATGAAGAACGCTCATCCCTGCCCAGTCGAGGATGGTAGAAAGTCCGATAACTGCTGCGATAAGTATGACAAAAATCATTAGCGGTTCTGGCAATTTGTTGCCGATGCGTTCAATGGTGTTTAGAAACTTGAGTGATTTTTTACTTTTTTCAGACGTCATAAGGTGCCTCGCAATCCTTGGTGAATGGTAAATCTCGATAAATTCAGAACATAATGTCGAAAATTATATCTGCTTCTGATTTAGAATGCAACCGGTCATAGGTAATTATTTTGATGGAAATGATCGGTAGACTGGTCGATTTCGTTGCACAAGTTGCTGAATTCTTTTATCCTAGTTAGAGAATGTTGAATCAAGGGGATTGAACAATGAAAAAGCGTGCGTTTGATTGGACAGTCATGTGGATCTATCTACTCGTCGCTGCTGTGCTCATCGTTGTACTGAGAGTACTTGGGTACGATCTGCCGTGGTATGCGCTCATTATTATGTTTGTCGTTCTCTCATTTGCGATTGATATTTTTGTGAATATGGTAAGAAGAGATCGGGCGAAGCAGCAAGCCAATGATAAACAACAATAGAAGACCGATCGAGCTACACACGTAGCTCGATCGGTCTTTGTTATCGATACGTGCCGTGAAGGATCCACGGAGAAGGGAGGTCAAACGGATGATCACTAGGCAGTGTGCGGGCCATCTCTTTTGTGAGGTCCAACCAAACATACGTCAAGTCACCCGTTTCTTTCGTCTGTTCCTCAAATAGTGTGGTGACGGTTTCCCACAACCCGGGCTGATCGGCGGCATCTGGCCACGGATACGCAAGATGCACATAATGGTATTTCTTTTGATCTTTCTTCGCAACGAAAAAGCGATCTTCAGTTGCGTTCTGAAAAAAGCGCCAGTTTGCTACGTCGTCTTCTGAAAATAATGATGGGGTTGCCGGAAACGGATAGTAGCATTCATACGGGAAGACGTTGCCTGAAGACGTGTACGCTTTCTCTAACCATCGGAGTTTTTCAGTTTTGTCGGTGATTTCTGACCACCGCTCACTTCCGTTTGTTAGGCGCTCAGGATGTTGCGTCGTCGCTCCGTGCAGTGTGGCTGTCGGTGTGAGGCCTAGCTTCGTTAACACTCGCCGGGCGGACGTATTGTGTTCTTGGGTGTTTGCCCCAACCCATTGTATTTCTGGAATGGAAAAGGCTTTGTCAATGACGGTTTCCATCAGCTTTGTGGACAGGTTCTGCCGCGGTAGCGGGTGTCGGTTCGCAAGCGTCCGAGCATGGCATACGTGTTCTGGAAAATGGTGAAGCCACCGATGGTGACGAGTTGTTCTTCGATAAACAATCCGTATAAATAGCTATTTCCTGTTACGAGCCGGTCAAAAATATGTAAGATGTAATCGTCTTCGATGCCTGTATGCATTCGCGCAAATACTGAGCGATCTTCTGCGTGTAACTGTCGAATCATCTCAAGCCTCCACTTTCTAAAACGCGTTTAGTGCCATTGTAGCATGCACGCATAAGAAAATCCGCTCACAAGAGTGATGAGCGGATGGAAATTATACATTAATCAAGTAACGTCTCTGGGAATACGGATAAATCGATGCCCCACACGAGTGGAACGAGGAAGTAGACACCAAGAACGATGACAATTGTAGCTACGATATTTAATGCAAAACCGGTTTTCACCATTTCAATGATTCGAAGTTTCCCAGTACCGAACATAATGGCGTTTGGCGGTGTACCGACTGGTAACATGAACGCCATGTTGGCAGCCATTGCACAAGGAATCATGAGCGCAAATGGGTGAACGTCGAGGGCAACAGCAAGTGCTGCTACTACTGGCAAAATCATCGTTGCAGTTGCAGTGTTTGACGTAATCTCTGTCATCATCATGATGAGTAGTGTTGCAGATGCAATAATAATAAACAAGTGGAATCCGTCAAGAACAGTTAATTGCTCCCCTAACCAATCGGACAATCCAGATGAGGTAAACCCTTGTGCGATGGCAAGACCACCACCGAACAGGAGGAGGACTCCCCAAGGAATATCGCGAGAATCGGCCCAAGTTAGAATTCTTCCTCCTTGAGCACGAACGGCTGGGATGGAGAAAAGAAGTACAGCGGCAAGAACAGCGATCAGTCCATCCGAGATGCCAGGAATTTCGACGATGAGTGCATCATCGCCTGACCAGAAGAATCCACGGGTAATCCAGAGGAAGGCGGCGAGTAAAAACACCATTCCGACCATCCACTCTTCATAGGTCGTTTTCCCGAGTTTATGACGCTCTTCTTGTATCACTTCTCTACCGCCAGGTAAGTGCTTAATGCTCGTTCTAAAGGCCATACGACCGAGGTACAGCCAAGCAACCGCTAACATAATAATAACGAGCGGCACCCCGAACAGCATCCACGTAGCGAATGAGATTTCAATTCCGAAGATTTCCTGCATTTGACCGGCAAGAATAATGTTAGGAGGCGTACCAATTAACGTACCGACCCCGCCGATCGTACCGGCATAACCGATAGCAAAGATAAGGGATTTCTCGAACTTTGGAAAATCTTTTTCTTCAGGTTTGCCTTTCAGTGCAGAAGCGACTTGGGCTGTAATCGCAAGCCCCATAGGGATCATCATCATAACCGCTGCCGTGTTGGATACCCACATCGAGATAAAACCAGTAGCTAACATAAACCCGAGCAATATACGCTGGGTACTCGTGCCGATGACTGAGATGATAAATAAAGCCATCCGCTTATGCAAGTTCCACTTTTCCATTGCAGTCGCAATGAAGAAACCGCCTAGAAATAAGAAAATAATATCATCGCCATAAGCAGAAGCGACGTCCCCGCCTTCCATTGCCCCTGTAGTAGGTAGCAAAATTAAGGGAAGTAGAGATGTTGCCGGAATCGGTAAGGCTTCAGTGACCCACCATGTCGCAATCCAAAGCGTAACCGCAAGTACAGCAACGCCGTCTGGTCCAAGCCCTGGAGGATCGAAGAATAAATAAATGAGTAGAAAGAGTGTCGGACCGAGCAATAACCCAATAAGCTGTGCACGAGAGTACGGTTTGTTCGGCTTTTGGTCGTCCCCGTTATCGTCATTCCCAGGTGCATTCGCGGTGTTGTCGGGCGAATCCTGTTCTCGTTTCTTCGCCGCCTTATCGACATCTTTTTTATAAGAAAAAATATTTAGAAGATCTTTTGTTCGGTGGTGTTGCTTCCATAAGTTTTGCCAAGTTGTCTGAAATGTAGCTTTCATTGAATATTACCTCCCTTGAAAACGCTTACGCACATTTTCCACAATTTCTTGACAAATTTCTACCTTTTTTAATTAAACGAAAGCAAAAGAAAAAACAGCCTGAAAGAAGGCTGTTACGTTTGCAGTAGTTGTTTTCCTTGTGAAGACAATAAATAATGTTGCACCGGACGACCGGACGGCTGATAGGTGAGGTCTTTTTCCAGCCACTTTTTTTCAACGAAAAAGCGCAAGTACTTGCGCAATGATACGTGAGAAATGTTCGTCATCGTACTCAGTTCTGCGGCAGTGTACCATTCGTTATTGTGATGAAAGGCGTGCAAAATGCGAAGCGCTGTTTCTTTCGTAATCCCTTTTGGCAAGTCGCCGTCCAAATCATAATCTGAGTTGTGAAGTCGGCGGTCCAGTTCATGTTGGCTGTAGAGCGTCGGTTGGTCGCTCACGAGACGTTGATAGCGAAACATCGCTTCATGAAACCGTTGAAAGGTGAACGGTTTGACTAGGTAATCAACGACCCCAAGACGTTCCCCGATACGGACGGTTTCATGATCGTTCGCTGATGTGACGAGAATCACATCTACGTCAATGTCAAGGTTGCGGATGTGGCGCAGCAATTCCAAACCGTTCTCTTTTTCCAAGTACACATCCAAAAGCAACACATCCATCTCCGTGTTTGTGACGAGTGATTTTCCTTCGGAAAGTGTCGTTGCCGACCCCGCCCATTGAAAGCCTTCGAGCATCTCTACATATTTTTGGTGAAACTTAGTGACGAGTGGTTCATCTTCCACCGTCCCGACAATAATCATCGGTGGTCCTCCTTTACTTCAGCGGGCATTGTGATCGTTAATGTCGTTCCTTCTCCCTTTGAGGAGGTAAACGCATACGTTCCGCCTGCTTGTTCCACAGCTCTGGTCATGATCGTAAGACCAAACCCACGATGAGCGCCGTTCGTTGAAACCCCAGACTTAAGCAAGTCCGGTAGTTGGGAAGTGTCAAAGCCTTTTCCATTATCTTGTACCTCGAAAACAAGTTGATCGTTACGGCTTGCAAAAGAGAGCGTCATCCGTTTTTGTTCTTGACCAATCATCGCTTCATACGCATTGTTTAACGCGTTGCCAATGATCGTAATCCACCGATCAATATGCCTCGGCTCTGTCAAAATTAGCCAGCCGCCATTGCCAGAGAGCGTCACGTTCACATCCGCTTTTTCTAAGCGGTCGATCTGATTTGCAACATATCCGGCAAGCGTGATGTCTTTAACATACGTTGCAATTTCGTTGATGCCAGCGTTGTATTGGTCAGATAAGTAATCAACATATTCCTGTAGCTCTTCAAAAGACTTCGTATGCACCATCGCTCCGATTACATGAAGTTTGTTCATAAATTCATGCGTTTGGAAACGTAAAGCTTGTGCATAATGCTCGACCCCTGACAACCGTTCTAGCGCTTGGTCCAATTCATTCCGATTTCGAAACGTCACGAGCGCACCAACCGTATCGTTACCGACCTTTACCGGAATTCTGTTCGTAATCATTTGCGTATCTTGGAACACTTGCAAGTCATCGAGCACTTTCCGGTCGTGCCAAAGTGGTTCTGAAATCGGGAACTTCGGCCACACGTCGTTCAACGGCTTACCGACGTGATCTTTTTCAAGTGCATGTATTGCCGCCTCGTTCATCACGATGATCGTTCCTTCATTATCGGTTGCGATCACCCCTTCTTGCACACTTTCAAGCATTGCTTCACGCTCTTTCAGGCGTTGAGCGATGGCTTCGGGCTCGAGGTTATGTAACGTGCGTTTGAGACGCAAAGCAAGAAGGCATGCACCAGCAGCACCAATGAGCATGCTCACCCCTGTCGCAATAAACACGATCTGTTGACTTTGGAAAATCGAATCTTCAATACGCTGAGTGGAGATGCCAACAGAAATCGCACCGATCTGATTCTCCTCATTCATCACCGGGTGAAACGCACGCATCGACGGGCCGAGTGTGCCGACTTCTTCTGATGTATACCGATCGCCATTCGCAAGTACTGCGTGAACATCATCGCCGACAAATCGTTCCCCGACTTGTTCAGCCGTTGGGTGAGTCAGCCGAATTCCGTCCATATCCATAATAACGATATAAAGCAAATCATTGTCCTCGCGTAAACGTGCTGCAATTTCACTTAACTCGGCATTTGGCTCGTCAGAGACGAGGGCAGAAATGACGAGCGGATTCACGGCAAGGTGCGTCGCGCTGAGCATCGCTTGTTGCTCGAGCGACTCCCGTGTCTGGTTCGCTTGCGACTGGGCAATCAATAATCCCGCCAACAGCAATGTTACGAGCAGCAACAACGAAGTAATCAGCATCATTCGATACTGAAAACGCCATTTCGTTGGATTCATACGTTGCCCCCTCCCTGCACAACTTCATAACGTCTATTATAGGGAAATTAAGCGGCGTGTGCCATCTTGGAATTGGAAAACGCAGGAGCTGTGGATGTTTCTTGAAGGGTGTGAATAATGCTTTCATGCGCGAAGTCACTGAAAAAGCAGCATCCCAATCTCTAGTTTCATGTTAATGCGATACATCGGCTCCGACCTATGTGGGGATTCGAACAACATGGCGTGCTGCAATCGGTAAGAATCCCCTCATATAACCTTCTATGAGGGATTTAACCTTTCAATGTGGGGATTCCTGTAAAAAATGGTGCCTGATTGAAGAAAATCCCTCATAAAGTGGTCTATGTGGGATTTTCTATTTTTTAACGAGCGAAACTCTGTTGTACGATTTCACTTTCCCTTTTTAGTGATCTGTGAATGCGTGGCTGGTGGGCCAACCGGTGTATATAAGGAGTTGTGGCGACGTCTGCTCGTCGCGGGGCCGCGGATAGGTTGAAAACTGTACCACCGATTCGAGGGCCAAAGCGGCAGCTTGGGTACATAATCTGTAAACTAGGGTTCGGTTTCGGGGCGCATGCGGCCGGAACGACAATTTCTAGCCCATCATCAATTGGACGTAGATGACTACATATTATACGTGTAGGTTAAATTGCACACAGCGACTTTTGAAGATAACTGAAGTATTGATCATTGGAATGATCAATACTTCAGTTGCCCATCAACCTCTATAGTAAGATTCTTTCAAATTTGATCGCATACTTGGCTGAAATCTTACCGTTGGTCTTTATATGGTGAGATTTCCGATCTACGCCCCGCGCCAACGCTCAACACTTGTGGAAGTTCCCTATTGTGAGCGAGCTGGTATTGTACCTAGGAGATAGACACATACTGGTTGAATATTTGACACACGTCGATGTGAGGGGTGCGCAAACGATAAGTGCACGCTTTCGACACGGAAGTGCACATATTCGACAAGCGAGTGCACGCTTTCGACAACAAGCACCCCTTTTCAACATCGTTGACCCACATATTTAGGAAGTCTACCAACTGCTCACCGCCTAGCAACTTTAACTGTGCACTTCTAAGCGATACTCTCGAATCTTCTTATAAAGTGTCGTTCTAGACATGTTCAGTTCTCTGGCGGCTTGTGAGATGTTGCGGTTCGTTCGGATGAGCGCATGTAAAATCGTTTCTTTTTCAATGTGCTCGCGACGGTGAGTCATCTGCTCGTACACCCGCTGAGATGAAGACTGGTCACTGAGCAGATCAGGAAGGTGCTCAATACCGATCTGGTCACCAGGCTCAGACAAGTAATACGCCTGTTCGATCACATTTTGCAGCTCGCGCACGTTGCCCGGCCAATGATACGATTGCAGCCGATGCATCGCCGCGTGGCTAACCGTCTTCTTCCTATCCGGCGCGAGTTTCTTTAAGAAATCCTCAACGAGCAGCGGCGTGTCGTCCCTTCGTTCTGCAAGCGTAGGTAGCTCTATCGTAAACACGTTCAAACGATAGAACAAGTCTCCTCTAAACGTGCCGCTGTAAGCAATTTCTTCATGCAAATCCTTGTTCGTGGCGGCAATGATGCGCACATCGACAGGAATCGTCTGGTGGCCCCCGACCCGAGTTATTTCCTTCTCTTGAAGCACGCGCAACAGCACCGCCTGCAAACGAATCGGCATGTCACCAATCTCATCTAAAAAAAGCGTTCCCCCATGCGCTTGTTCGAACTTTCCTTTGCTTCCCCCTTTTTTCGCGCCAGTAAATGCCCCCTCCACGTATCCGAACAACTCAGAGTTGATCAGGTTCTCACTAATCGCAGCGCAGTTCAACGCCACAAACGGCTTGTCCCGGCGATCACTCTCATAATGGATCGCTTTTGCAACCACTTCTTTGCCCGTCCCACTTTGCCCGAGCAACATCACATTCGCCATATTCGCTGCTGCCGTTTGAGCGAGCGATAACGCCTTTTGGAACAACGGGTTCTTGCCCGTAATCGTGTCGATCCTAGGAGTTTTCAGCTGAGAATCCCCCGCATACGGGCGTTCCCCCCGCGTTTTTTTGGACAGGTAGATGTAGCGGTAACTGCCGGATGGAATGACCCGGATATGAAATAGAACGTGATCTGAGCGCTGCAACGTTTCTAGCGTCGTTTGCGTAATCGAATCGAAATTGTACTGCACTAACATCCGTAAGTCACTAGAGAATTCCTTCACGTATTCTCGGCCTAAATCGTTCATAAAGACAATTTCTTCTTCTTTTTTCACAATCAAGCCGTCTTCATAGTGAGAAGAGATGTTCTTTAGAAGTGTATACATAAATTGGGTTTCATTTCGCTGCGTTTCGTTCTCCACCACTATGTGCACAACGGACGTCAAGGCTTGGAATTGTCCTGTATGCACGGGGCCGTCCACAGATTCACCGCTCGGTATGAAGGCAGCAAGTGCTCCTAACAACTCAGCATCTTTAAAGACCGGCATGCTCACAATGTGCCAATCGCCTAAGCCGTGAAGGTGCTCGGCGCTCGTTGAAGTATGAGGCTTCTCCGTTTTTAGCACGTCTCTAACCGCTGTGCCCCGCCAAATATCGCTCTTCCAAATCGTCGATGCTGTATCTTGACATGCATTCGGTAACGTGTGTGCATAGGGATGTGTAGGGTCTAGCAAATAGCCGTCACGCGTGAACATGAGGAGCGGATGAGGGTAGAAACTAGCCGATTCAAAGATCGACTGCTGTAGCAAGGCGAGCCCGTAGTCATCGGGCTTTGTGGTCGTTGCCGCCGCTGTAACTTCTTATCAAGAAACGTAAAAGGCGTCGGAGCGACACGTTTCTCCGATTCAAACCGTACCTGAAAGCGCCCGTCAGCTTCGTGTTCGCCAATTCGGGTTTTCATATGTACGTGTTGGTTATCAGGATCAACGAAAATGTCACCCCGTGGCGCACTGTGCATCCTGTTCGTCATCTTTGTCTTTACTTCTGACGGGTGGTTGGCTTTGTTCATCCCTTCTGCCAATAAATGCACACAATTGTACGCTCCTTCCATAGCTGAGCTCACAAGGGGGACGTTGAAGTCATTCAAAAAGCGGGCATTGCTCGCATTCGTGCTGGACTGAAAGTAAGGAAAACAGGAATAATGTCGCTGTTCACCCGTAAGCTGCATCTCGGCGAACTCTGTTTCAGACGTTATCGTGCTAGCAATCGGGATATGAGGGGTGAGCAACTCACTCTGTTCGTAAAAGTGAATCACGCTGTCTCCGACGAGAGTTGAAAAAATGACATCTGGACGAAGTTGTTCAATTTTGTTCAACTCCCGTTCAAATGAACGTTCCCCTAATGAAAAATAAGATTCGCGGACGATGCTGCCACCGTATTGCTTCATTAGCGCATGAAGGTATACGTTCATTTCTCTTGGATAAATGTAATCGGACCCAATCAATGCAAAGCGAGTCCCTTCTTCTTGCATGAGCCAAGGGACGAAGCTTAACAGTGATTGATTCGGTGTTGGGCCGCAATAGATGACCGAAGAATGTGCTTCTTTTCCTTCGTATTGTGTTGGGTACAAAAGCAAACCGTCGAACTGATCTAATAAGGGGAGGATACGCTTTCGACTAGCGGACGTGTAGAGGCCGATGAAATAATGAACCCCTTGCTCGAGCAACTCTTTCGTCACTTGATAGGCGACATCAGGTCTGAACACGTATCTTTAAAATGAGGAACGAAACGAAATCCTGTTTGATCACTATAACGATTAATCTCATCAATTCCGTGCATAACCGCTTGATACTGCCCACGTTCACTAACAGCCATTGTGCTGATAGTGAGAAGAGCAAACCGACGTCGATGAGTTGCATCGGCGTCCCTCCTGTTCACTTTTTAAAATTAAGAATAGTTTACCAATATGAACAGAAATGAACAAACTGAACAAGTGTGAACAATGGTCGTTAAAGAGATTCTCCATAGTAAAGGGATTTTTGTCGTTGGTACAGTTTTTGCAATACACATGAACGAACCTTACATTTGGAGGGATAACGCAATGAGACATGGAGATATTTCAAGCAGTAATGATACGGTCGGAACCGCAGTCGTCAATTATAAGATGCCAAGGTTGCATACGAGAGAAGAAGTTCTTGAAAACAGTCGAAAAATTGCTGATATGGTCGTAGGAATGAAAAAAGGGTTACCGGGTATGGATCTCGTCATTTTTCCTGAGTACAGTACACACGGCATTATGTACGATGAACAAGAGATGTATGAGACAGCAACGACGATTCCAGGTCCGGAAACAGAAATCTTTGCTGAGGCGTGTAAAAAAGCAAACGTATGGGGAGTATTCTCATTAACGGGGGAGCAACATGAAGATCATCCGAACAAAACCCCGTACAACACACTCATTCTCATGAACAACCACGGAGAAATCGTGCAGAAATATCGTAAGATTCTTCCTTGGAATCCGATTGAACCTTGGTATCCAGGAGACACAACCCACGTCGTGGAAGGTCCGAAGGGGATGATGATTAGCTTAATCATTTGTGATGACGGCAACTATCCTGAGATTTGGCGTGATTGTGCGATGAAAGGTGCGGAGTTAATTGTTCGTTGCCAAGGATATATGTATCCGTCAAAAGAACAACAGATTAACGTTTCTAAAACGATGAGCTGGATGAACAACTGTTATGTGGCAGTTGCGAATGCTACTGGTTTTGATGGTGTGTATTCTTATTTCGGTCATTCTAGCATTATCGGCTTTGATGGCAGTACGCTCGGTTCGTGTGGAACTGAAGAGTACGGCATCCAATACGCCGAGTTGTCGGTCTCGCAAATTCGTGATGCTCGTTCGAACTGGCAGTCACAAAATCACTTGTTTAAGCTGCTTCACCGAGGGTATACCGGGCTTATTCAATCTGGAGAAGGAGACCGCGGCGTAGCAGAATGTCCGTTTGATTTTTACCGTACGTGGGTGATGGACGCTGAAAAGGCGCGAGACAACGTGGAGCAGATTACGCGAAGAGCAGTCGGAACAGCCGAAAGTCCTATTGAAGGCATCCCGCATGAAGGAAAAGAAAAAGAAGCGGGACGTAAATAACCGCGATGCCGTTCATCAATGACAAACTAAACCATTACGAAACAAACGGCGAAGAAAAAAAGCCGGTTACAAAAGATGCGGGCTCACGTTATCGGTTCGACGTTGCCCATGTGATGGACAAGTTGCAATCTCGGATTTTTGGGCAAGAACATGTGATGGCGAATATGGAGGATATGCTCTCCCTCGTCAAAGCCGATATTAGTGACACGACACGGCCGCTGTACACAGGATTGTTCCTTGGGCCAACTGGCGTTGCAAAACCGAAGTTGTAAGGATCGTTGCTGAAAGCATTTACGGGGAAGCGGACCGTTTTTGTCGCATCGATATGAACACACTTTCCACCGAACATTACAGCGCGGCGTTGACTGGCGCCCCGCCGGGGTACGTCGGGAGTAAAGAGGGCACCACCCTTTTTAACAAGGAATACATCGAAGGCACGTACAGTAAGCCTGGCATCGTTTTGTTCGATGAGATTGAAAAAGCAGATCATGAAGTGATTCTCACACTATTGAACGTTTTTGACCACGGGCGCTTACGGGTGACGAGTGGACAAGTTGATCTCGATTTTACGAATACGATCGTGTTTATGACGAGCAATCTTGCATCGAAAGATATTTTGCAACACGCTGATCAAACGAGCGATGAAGTCAAAAGGATTGTGCAAGAGAAACTAGAAGAAACGTTTTTGCCGGAGTTCATCAATCGCATCGACGACATTTTGCAATTCAACCGATTAGAGACGGATGTAGCGAAGCAGATTGTAAACATGTACACTGCGGACCTCAATGCGCGTCTCAAGCGTCATAACAGTTCCGTTTCCCTCGAAGCGCCGTTCGTGACACGGCTCATTGACGAAGGGTATGACGCTAAATACGGTGCCCGTGCACTAAAAAGGAGCTTTCGCCGGAGCGTAGAAGTACCTTTAGCCAAACGACTTGTCGCAGGGGAATCCGGTGAATTCCTTGGACGAGAAAGAGAAATTACGATTAAAAATACATCCATCAATCAATAAATGATACGAGGCCGTTCAACTAATGAACGGCCTCGATTTATAGTGGGCCAATGTATAGAGCAAGAGTTCAATGAGTTCAGGTTTGAATTTTGTGATAATATAAAATATAAGTAATAAATCATACAAATATAAGGGTGTTGTCAATGACAAGGAAATGGCCATGGTTATGGATTGGTCTGATACTCATCTTGGCCGGCTGTCAGCAATCCATATTCAAGCATGCCGAAAGTGATACGTGGGAAATTGAGTTCGAAGCCGTTCAAGCGCATGAAAGCCAAGAAACCGCCTTTTACACATTTCACTACTTGCCAGACAATTACGAAGAAGTAGAGAGTATTGATGTTGTTACAGACTACAGTTTTGAAATACGAGGAACCACTTTTGACTCCGGTAGCTCAGCGATTACAACCGAAGCGGGTTGCACTGGATGTGCATTAACAGATGAAGATCGCACCATTGAAGTGACGATGATTTGGACGATGGCAGAAGGCGAACAATTTGAAGAAGTGCTCGAGCTGGAGTAGGGGTGTGGTTAGAAACTGCGCGCGAGTTTGTAGATGTTGCGCTCTAGTTGGCGAGAAATCGGCAAAAAGATGGACTTTTTAAGCAAACTAGCGCGCAGATTGCTTCAACTGGAGCGCAGATTCACATATTGCTAAGCGACCGCCCCCACCCGGTCGCACGAATGCTTCCGAGGGGGATTCTATCCTCCAAGCCGTTACCTTAACGCTTGATCTAGTTCATCCATTAAGTCAGCAGGGTGCTCAACGCCGATGGACAGGCGAATGAGGTTAGCTGGAATGCCGGCCAGCTCCCGGCCTTCCTCGCCTTGTTGCTGGTGTGTGGAAATGGCTGGGATAACCGCAACACTTTTATGGCGGCCAAGATCCGTCGCTCGCCAAATGATTTGGAGGCGATCAAGTGTATTCCGAGCGGCTTCAGCGCCACCTTTTACCATAAAGCTCATCAAATGACCGTACCGATTGACGGCGTTTCCAGACTCGTCGCCATCTGCGAGCCACATATACTTGGAGGCAGTTGCATGTCCAGCATTGGAGCGAAGACCTGGGTAATGAACCGCCTCAACCATGTCATGTGCCTCTAGAAACTCGGCAACGCGCATCGCATTTTTGCTCATTACGTCTACGCGCGTGCGTACGTACGCAAATCGTTGAGAATAAAGTGAGCACTTAGTGGAGACAGTGATGTGCCGTGGTCGCGCATCGGCCAAAGCTTCACGTAGCCAGTGAAGTTTTCCCGCATTTCATCGGTACCGACACGGCTCGGGATATGGTGTTTGGCAACGATGGCACCAGCAATCGCTGATCCGCTTCCGCCGATCGCTTTACTAATGGAATGCACGACAATGTCCGCACCGTGCAGATCGGACGCATGAGGGCAGGGGTTGTGAGTGTCGAATCAACGATGAGTGGAATGCCGTGATCATGGGCGAGATTCGCCAATGGTTCAAGGTCTGCCACCGTCAATGAAGGATTGGACGGCATCTCAACATAAAGGAAGCGCGTCTCGTCATCAATGCGCGTCGCCCATGCATCAATATTGGCCGTGTCTTGCACCCAACGCACGTCAATGCCCCGTTCATTTTGATAGCGTTCATCGAACAACATGAACGTACCTCCATAACATTTCGCATCGGCAACGAAGTTCATACCGTCCGTCTCAGCTTGTAAAAACGGATTCGTTGCCATGAAGATCGCACTCATTCCAGAACTCGTCATAACCGCAGACGTCTCGACGTCTGAGCCATAGCCTTCAAGTAGGGCAAGTGTGCCTTCAAGGTAGTGAAGCGTCGGGTTATGAATACGCGTATACCCCCACGCAGGTGTTTGGTAAGAAAGCGCAGCTTCCAGATGATCGGAATTCTCGAAATGCTGGGCTGGTGAAACAGTAAGCGGTTCCATAATGCTTCCCTGATTTGCCATCGCATCTTCCATCCCATACAAACCGTGCGCGGCAATCGTGTCAAATCGCTTCGTTTTCATCATCTGCTTGCGGGTCGTTTCCGCCTGCAATTTTTCCATCCCTCGGTCAATATACTTTTGAACACCCGTCATTATAATTCCTCCTTTTGGATAGGCAACGCCGTCGACGATTTTACTTCGCCATACGACACACTAGTCTGAATGCGCGTCACACTCGGCAATGCACTCAAATTCTCAACAATAAACGTTTTCAAGTCATGACTGTTTTTTAATAATACTTTTAGAATATAATCATACTCGCCCGTTACGTGATGACACTCCAACACTTCAGGCATACGCACAACCTTTTCTTGAAAGAAATCGATATGCTTTCTTTGATGCGCATTCATGCCTACATAAATAAAGCAGAGCAGATCAAAGCCGAGTCGGTCTTTATTTAAGATCGTGACATAGCGTTCAATGATGCCTGCTTCCTCTAAACGTTTGACCCGGGCATGTGTCGCTGGAGGAGAGAGATTAATGCGGCGAGCCAAATCGACGTTCGACAAATGGGCTTCTTGTTGAAGCAATTCGAGTAGCACCCGGTCGGTATCGTCGAGCTTGTAATCTACTAATGATTTTACCATGAAGACGCCTCCTAGTATTGATTATTCTTAATATTAACAAACAATCAAAAGAAATGAAGGTGTAACTACGTTTATATATAAATAGATTCATTTTTTGCTTTGCTTTCATTTGTTCGTCAGAATCATTAGAATGGAATTATAAAGAGGTGTTGATCGATGAAAAAGGTGTGGATCATGATAGCGGCGAGTATGCTTATGGCGTGTGCGAATGGTGAGGAGGCAGAGCAAGTTCATGTGATGGCAGCGGCAAGCTTATCCGACGCACTCGGTGATATAGAAGAGATGTATGAAGAGGAAGAACATGTGGAACTGATTATGAACTACGGCTCTTCTGGACAACTTAGGCAACAAATTGTGCAAGGAGCGCCTGTGGATGTGTTTATTTCTGCCGCCGAATCTGACATGGAAATGCTCGTTGATCTAGGAGAGGTAAGCCAAACCACTGCTTTACTGCGTAACCGGCTACAACTCATATCAACACTAGAGATGGAGATTGCCGACTGGTCTGACCTCACGACAGTAGACTTCCAACGTATTGCAGTCGGTCATCCCGAGTCTGTTCCAGCCGGGAAATATGCTGCCCAAGTATTAGAAACTATGAATCTACATACCGAACTTGAGGATCAGTTTGTGTACGGACAAGATGTTCGGCAAGTACTTACTTATGTGGAAACAGGCAATGCAGATGTTGGCATTGTGTATCAAACGGATGCGCTAAGTACAGAAGCGTCCAATCGGTTGCACTCGCACCGGAAGATAGCACGAACCGATCGTCTATCCGATCGGTCTAATCGGGGATGTTAGCGAACAAGCGAAACACTTCTATGACTGGCTGCAGACGGACGAGCCGTTACATATTTTCGAATCTTATGGGTTTGAGATCGGCGCTCAACATGATTGAAGCGTTTTGGACGCCGATCCTCGTTTCAATACGTGTTGTTGCTTTGGCAAGCATCCTCTCCTTCGTCCTTGCGATCATTTTTGCTTGGTGGATGAAGAAAAGAAGCTTTCGTGGAAAAGTATTTGTTGAGACAGCGCTCATGCTTCCCCTCGTTTTGCCTCCGACAGTTATTGGCTTTGGATTATTGGTCATTTTTGGTCGGAGAAGTGTGATCGGTGAATGGTTTGAGCTGCTGTTTAATCAACCGATAGTGTTTACATATCTCGCAGCAGTTATTGCAGCGACCGTTGTCGCTTTCCCGCTCATCTATCAGCTTTTAATCAACGGCTTTGAAACGATTGATGATGAACTTGAAGCCGCCGCGCGCCAAATGGGAGCAAAAGAGTGGCAAGTGTTTGTTTATGTCACGTTACCGATGACGTGGAAGACACTCATCTCGGGGTATATGCTAGGGTTTGCCCGGGCAATGGGTGAGTTCGGCGCGACGATGATGTTTGCCGGAAGCATCTACGGGGTCACACAAACGGTTCCGACGAGCATTTATATAGCCGTGGAGTCGGGAAATACCACCCTTGCCGCATATTGGGTCGGCTCAATTGTCATCTTTGCATTCGTTCTGCTTGCAGTCGTTCAGCGATTAAAGCGAGGAACAGGAGGGTCGTTTTGAGTTTATTCTTTCATTTCAACGAGAAACTTCAAGGGAATGCGGTTCGCCTACCCGAGGGTGAATTTACGATTGTTCGCGGAGAAGCGGTAGCGCTTCACGGTGATACCGAGTGGTTAGAGCCCTTTCATGAATGTTATGTAGACCCGTTATTCGTAGAAACACCTGTGGCGAACCGGTTCATATCGTTGCAGTCCGATGGGTTATACACTCGCCTTACACCACGTCAGCACTTGCGTCTGTGGCGAGCATGTACGGATGCAAGCGAGAAGAGGTCGACATTTTACGTGCGTGTGGCTTACAGATGTCGCCGACCGTCGCATCAAACGATTAACAGCAATGCAAAAGCGCCGCTTGCATTATGCACGTGCGTTAATTATGCCTGCCGATGTTTATTTGTTTGATCAGCCAATCATAGGTGCCGACCGTGAAACGAAACAAGTTTTTCAAGGAGTGCTCAAACGTCTTCAGAAAAGGTATGTTGTGCTTACGAGTACGTCTTTAGAAGAGGCGGTGCAATATGGCAAACCGTACCGACTTCATGAGCGTGGTTTATCAAGTCAAACCGAAGAAGTGACAACAGGCTCACCGTTGAAGTTAGAGAAAATATCGGCGAAGGTTGATGACAAGTTCATTTTATTTGATCCGTTGGAAATTGACTATGTTGAAAGTAAAGATGGACATACGTTCATTCATGTGAACCAAGAAGTGTTCGTGTCTGCACTGCCTTTAAAGGAGTTGGAATCCAGACTAGTTCCGTATGGCTTTTATCGATCTCACCGGGCATTTGTCGTTAACTTGCAGCGGGTAAGAGAAGTCATTGTATGGAGCAAAAATAGTTATAGCCTGCGGCTCGATGACCGCAAGAAGAGCGAAGTTCCGCTATCCAAAGGAAACTATTCGACGTTACGAGACATGTTAAAGATGTAAGGAGACGAGCACGATGAGGTTATGGAGAATGATTTTTTACAAAGAAGTCCATCAGCTCCTAACAAATGGGGCCATCTATTGGATTACGCTCGTTCCGTACGCTACGTTTTTAATGATTTTTATGATTGATAACAGACCCGATTTGCCATTTATAATCGCGCTGGCACTCGTCTTAATGCCGATGCAGATCATGGCGAGCTTGCTTGTCGAAGAGAAAGAGCTCCATGCCTGGCGCGTATTTGACCAAAGCGGGGTCTCTTTTCTTTTGCTTTTAGCTGGGAAGGCAATGATTTCCTTATTCATTACCGTAGTGTTTATTACGCTCGCCATTTGGGTGAGTGAAGTTGCAATCATTCATGCGATTGGCATCGTCGTTTTCACCGTTCCCATTGCCGTATTCTTCGCATCAGTCGGCGCTGTGGCGGCAGCGTTCTCCAACAATCGACTTGAAGTTGGTTTTTGGGAAGGACCGGTATTTTTGCTTTTTATTT
The DNA here is from genome assembly GCF_000698105.1 of Geomicrobium sp. JCM 19037. Taxonomy (NCBI): domain Bacteria; kingdom Bacillati; phylum Bacillota; class Bacilli; order Caryophanales; genus Geomicrobium; species Geomicrobium sp. JCM 19037. Next base: position 189,453 of record NZ_BAWZ01000002.1, read on the forward strand.
CCCAGGCAATAATTTATCAAAACTTGTCAGAACCGGGAATATTGCCAATGGCTCATTTCGACAAAGCAATCGCAAACATTATTGCAAATCCCTTTTCAGTTGTCGGAGAATTCCTCGTTCTGTGCTTATTCGCGTTTATTTGTGTGCCCGTTGCGCTGCATCTATTGAACAGAAAGAAGCACAGTTTCTAGTCCCTCCCACTATTCGCTTCGCCCCGTTCATGACCCATTTCCCTCCTCGTGTCCGGAATTTGCTGAGGCATCCTTCCCGTCCACCTACACTAGAAGTAGAAAAAGGATAGGAAGGGTGGCTGTCGTGATCGAAGATTACATGAATTTCGTTTTAGACACGATGCAACGTGTGTTCATTTCTGTTCAAGACTTCGTTATTCAACTTTCAGAAGTGAACGGATGGCTCGTACCATTCGCTGTTGTTGCGATCGGGTTTATTCCTTTTTTAGAAGCATTCTTTGCTGGAGGCGTCGCGAGCTTCACCGGTGTGCCCGTCGTCGTGGCAGCCATCGGTGCAATCATTGGAAATGTAATTTCCGTATTGCTCATCATCCTCCCATTTGATGCGTTATTTCAGAGAATGAGGAATCGGAAAACAAAGAAAAAAGGGGGATTCATTCGTTCAAGGTTTGAGAAAGCAGGGAAGATGTATCGGCAATACGGAGTGGCTGGCTTAGCCATTCTCACGCCGTTGTATGCATCTGGACACATCGCTGCTTTCGCGTCTTTAGCGGCAGGCGCAAAGAAACAAACCGTTATTTTTTGGCACGTCGTGAGTATCGTTTTATGGGGGGTACTTGGTGCGCTGTTTGGCGCTTTCGTTGGCTTCGACCATATCGTTGACCCTTAAAATATAAGGAGTGGATGAGAGTGACGTGGGTGCATACCATTAGTGGAGTGATCGCCATATTTGTCATTATGGCAATCATGGATTGGATTAACTTTCCTACACAAGGAACGAACAACTTTTTAGGCACACTTGATGACTGGGGTGTGAATTTCTTAAATATGTACAATGATAATCTATACAATATATTTGGGAGCTTAACACTTATCATTAGCCCGGTCGTACTCATCGTGACGCTTGTCACGAAGGCAAAAAATAGAGCGAAGGATTTTTTGATCCTTCGCTCTTTAACCATTAGTCAAGTACAGTTACTTCTACAGATTGGCGACCGAAGTTTAATGCTTCTTCTGTCGTAGCCATGTGCAAGTCAATCTTATTTCCGTTGATCGCACCGCCAGTGTCACCAGCAATTGCTTCGCCATATCCTTCTACGTAAACCGTAGAACCAAGTGGAATAACGTTTGGATCAACAGCAACAACATTGGCATTGCGGTCGTTCAATAAGTTGATGCCTGTTGCAGTAATTCCAGAACATCCTTCGCACTCAGCCGTGTACGCTGTAGCTTCCATTGTCATTGTGGCGCCTTCTGGTGCTTCTGTGCCGCCACTCGTTTCATTTTCAGTGTTGTTCGTTGTTGATTCTTCAGACGTGGACTCTGTTTCTGCGGATGCGGTTTCTTCCGTTTCAGTTACAGGTTCCGTTTCTTTTGTTGGCGCCCCATTGTACATGAGGTTGCTAAACGTGTCTGGTCCAGCAATACCGTCAGCGGCAATGCCAGCGTCTGATTGGAATTCAACCAATGCATCTTCGGTTAATGGACCGAATTTGCCATCAACATACGTTGGGTCGTATCCATTTGCTTGAAGTTCAGATTGAAGCTCTTCAACGAGGTCTCCCTCATCTTCAAGTGTTAGGTTTGATAGCGCGCCAAGTGTTTGTACACCAGCAAGCCCATCTGTGAGCAAGTTATGCTCTTCTTGGTAAGTTGTAACAGCGTCTGTCGTCGCAGCGTTATACTCGCCTGTGACATCGGCGTCGTCGAGAAGTCCTCTATCATTCAATTTCTCTTGGAGTTGTTCTACATCTTCGTTGTTTTCGAGTACTTCACTTGCATCTGCTGTCATCGGCGCTGTCATGAGCGCGAAACCAGCAGCAAGTGCTGTAAAGCCTAGGCTATATGCAATGTTTCCTTTAGTTTTCCTAGCTTTAAACATCGTAACCCTCCTTAGTGGTCTTAATCAGTTACCGCATTCCACAACGTGAATCGTAACAACCAATCGCAACCAAAGACAAGCAAATTCTTCTAATTTAACCTGATTGAAATCGAGTTGTAATGGAATGGCGATATTGTTTGACTTTCGTTACATATTTACATAGATTTGCTGATTTTTGGTTTAACAGTTTTCCAAAGTGTAAGAAATTCCCTGTTTGGATAAGCTGAAATAAAAAAGGAGAAACGTCAATGCAAGTACTTCATGGCATTCGTGTGCTCGACCTCACGCGCCTATTGCCCGGTCCATATTGCACGATGATGATGGCTGATTACGGTGCAGAAGTGATAAAAATCGAAGCGCCTACGACTGGTGACTACGGCCGGGAGACTGAACCGATCATCAACGGACAGAGCACCCGGTTCTTAACGCTAAACCGAAACAAAAACAGCATTCAACTGAATCTCAAAACAATAGAAGGAAGAAACACACTGCTCGACATGTGCAAACAAGCAGATGTGATTATGGAAAGTTTTCGCCCAGGCGTTATGAAACGACTTGGCCTCGATTATGAAACCGTGAAAGAGATCAACCCGCAAATCATCTACTGTTCGCTCACCGGATACGGACAAACCGGTCCGTACCAAAACATGGCCGGTCATGACCTCAACTACATTGCAACCTCTGGTCTAGTAGACATTACTGGAAATACAGACGCCCCACCTGTCGTGCCTGGTGTACAAATTGCCGACATCGCAGGAGGGGCGCTGATGGCGCTCAGTGGCATACTCATGGCGCTCGTCAGTCGCAGTCAGGACGGTGCGGGTCGCTACGTTGATGTATCAATGATGGACGGAGTCATGTCGTTACTCGGATCGGTCACACACGGATACCTTGCCGGTGGTGCAGAACCCGAGCGAGGCAACACCCGCCTTACCGGTCAGAAAGCGTGCTACGGGATTTATCAAACGAAAGATGAGCGTTACATTGCCGTCGCCGCTCTCGAACCGAAATTTTGGAAGAACTTCTGCTCACGCATCGGAAAAGAAGATTGGATTGATCAACTAAACGGGAATGCGGACGTTCAACAATCCATGAAACAAGAACTCGCACACCTATTCAAGACCAAAACACGAGACGAGTGGATAGAACAACTCACAATAGAAGAAACGTGTGTTAGCCCGGTGCTTAGCGTTGCCGAATCCATCAATAACCCGCAAGTCCAAGCACGGCAAATGATCATCGAAACCGAGCACCCAGCACTCGGCAAACTGCTCCAAACCGGTTTTCCCATCAAATTCTCCGGAGATGCTGGACAATTTCGACATCATGCCTCAGACCTGTAGACAATCGCCTAAAATTAAGCTATGTTAAAGGAAAAATAGAAGGAACATGCCCGATGACGATCGCGTCGATGTCAAAAGCTGCGGCTCTAGAAATTATTAGTTGGACGTATGAACCGCCGTATTCAATGTACAACTTAGAAAACGTACCCGAACAAATTGAAGAATTGTTAAATGGAAACTATTACGTATACCATTGCCCCGACGGGACGGTGTACGGATTTTTTTGCTACGGTCATGACGCACAAGTACCGGGCGGCCAGAAGGATGGCGTATACAAAAGCGACGCCCTTGACATCGGCCTCGGCATGAATCCCATCTTCACTGGGCAAGGGTACGGACAATCCTTTTTCCAAGTTGGACTGCACTATGGTAGAGAAACATTTGAACCGAATCGCTTTCGTTTAAGTGTGAACCGGAGCAATCAACGAGCCATTAATTTATACCGAAAGTGTAATTTTGTTACGGTTGATCGCTTCAATAACCCGGGACCCCCTAAAGCTGAATTTTTGTTAATGGAAGAGATGTAAAGATGTCTATACACTTTACATCTTTTCTTTATGCAAATAGCAATAACTCAACGACAAAAGCTGGTACAAAACTTGCATTGTATAATTGTAACCGCTTACAAAAAAGGAGGATGAGCCGTTGCGTACGTACAAAAAAGAGGTCAAGTTCACACTGTTCATGGCATTAGCATTTATCGTTGTCGGGAATGTCGGGTTGTTTTTTTCTGTATTTCCGTTTGAAGGGGTGCTGTTGTTCGGGTTTCCGGTCAGTTACATCATTCCAATTCTTTTCGGCTGGTTCGGCGTTTGGGGGTTGACGATCGTTGCAGGGCGTATGGGAAATCGATTGGACGATGCGATTGAGAATGAGGTTACAGAAGACGAAACGAGAAAGGAAGTGAGCTGACATGAATGAAGAGATTTGGCAAATATCAAACCCGATCATTGGGATTGTCGTTGTTGCGATAACATTTCTATTGTTTTATGTTGTTGGCTATCTGTCCAACCGTAAACAATCGTCGGTGCGAGATTTGTACGTCGCCGGAGGTCAAGTTGGGGCATTAACGAACGGTTTGGCAATGTCATCGACGTATATGAGTTTAGCGACATTTCTAGGGATTACAGCGCTTATTCTTAATCTACAGATGCCGCTCATTATTTTATGGATTCAGCTCATTTTGGCGATTCCGCTAATTACAATCATTTACGGAACGAGTTTACGGCGGATGGGGGTCATTTCTCCAACGCATTTCATCCGTGAGCGTTATGGTGTGCGGGCATGTATCATCGCAGCCGTTTTCATGATCATTATTTCCATTATGTATGCCCTCGGGCAAATGATCGGTGTAGCGGTAGCGTTTGAAACACTTCTCGGTGTACCGTATATATGGGGACTGTTCGTCGGGGGGATCATCATCGTTGGCTACATTACGATTGGCGGTATGACAGGGCAACGAATAATGCAGCTATCCAAATGGTCATCATCGCCTTATGTTTATCGTGCCACTCGGGGCAATTATGAAGGCATTAGGAGGCTCAGGCTGGTTTTTCCCACCACTTTTCTATTCAGACATGGTTCCAGCCATGCTTGAGTCATTTCCGACGTTTTTTGATTATCAGTATCCATCCAAATGGTTCTTTGCCCTTATTCCTGCACTCACAATCGGTGCACTCGGTTTGCCGCACTTGGCGATGCGGGTGTACACAGCATCAAGTTTGAAAAGTGCGAGGTCAGCAATGGTTTGGTACGCATTTATCACCGGTCTCGTTTTCTCAGCTACGTACGCCATGGGATTTGTTGGCGTATACGCGACGGAAACACAAGGGCTTGTCGTTTCTGCAGGCGATGCCGATAAGCTGACGATGATTTTGAATATTGTTTATAATCCTGAGTGGGTAGCTGCACTCGTTATTGCAGGGGCAATCGCAGCCGGTGTATCCACACTAAGCGGGAACTTGTTAGCCATCGGTGCATTGTTATCTGAAGACATTATTACGACGTTGCGACCGACGTTAACCCAAAAAGGAAAAGTACGATTAGGTTATGTGGCAATTTTCCTCGGAGGAATCGCCAGCATATTGCTAGCCGTCAATCCACCTTCGTTTCTCGTTGTCAGTATATTCTGGGCATTTGGGCTTGCCGGTGTGACCATCGCGCCGCTCGTCATTTTGGGCGTCTGGTGGAAAGAAGCCAATCGTTATGGAGCGATCGCAGCATCGGTGATCGGAGGCATTGTATATATTCTCTTGTCTCCGTTCGTAGTGCCGAGCCTTGTCCTAACAGACCACCATGTAACAAATGAAATGGGCATCTCTGGTGCGATGTTCGCTGTGCCATTAAGCTTCATCATTATGATCGTCGTATCGTACGTCACAAACAGAATGCCCAAGCTCAAGTCTCGCTTAACGACAGATAGAGATCATGCGCTTGTTGAACGAATTCACGGTTGGAAAGATGTTCAGTCATATCGATACAACAGCAAGATTGGTCCCGCTGTCGCTGTTGTTGTTTGTTTTGTCGTTGCGGTTTGGGCGTTAATTCCATGGAATATGTAAAGGAGGAGATGATAAATGGTACTACGCATGATTGCCCTTGACCGTGGTGCGTTTGAGATGTACTTGCAATCAGACAAACGAACCTACTATAGCCGTATCATTTTAATTCTGATTGGCGTAGCTTTGGGCTCATTGCGATCTTACTCAATCGCTCGGTCATCACAAGCTTTGATTCGTTACTCATCGGTATGGCCATTGTCCCAACACTTCTCGTTTGTTTAGGGATCCTTATGGTGATCGTGACAAAATTTGGCTTAACGTTAATTCTTTGGGCCGGTGCACGTGGCTTCGGCGGTCCGGGAAAAATGCGGGAAGTGAACCGTAGTATGCCCGTCGTACTCATACCAGGTGTTCTCGGCGTCCCGCTACTCATCGAGTACGCCAACAGTTTTCTAATCGTAGCTTCTTGGTTGGAATGGTGTGGATGTATCTCATGTGTGTGCGTGTAATGGAAGTGACGCAGCAGTTTCAACGCACGAGAGCGTACTTGTCTGTCGCTATGTCGTTTCTATTTTTTGTTAGCATTTATTATTTAGTAGTGTAGCTAGAGGGAACCCCTCTAGCTCCTTTTTATAGTAGAATGGGAGTAACTTTTTTTGAAAGGAAGTGACACGTGGACGAGCGAGAAAAATCAGCAGAACTGACGTTGTTAAGGCTGTTGAACAAACGTATGCGCTTAGACGCACCCGAGCACCTGCATAGCTTGGAAAAAGGATTTGTTGGCGAATGCCATCTCGACAAGTGGCTCAATTCCGTAACGAGCGACTGCATTATTCTCAACGATTTATGGCTCCAGTACAAACAGTCATTGTTTCAAGTAGATACTTTAATTATTTTCCCCGAAAAGATCTTCATCTTGATGCCAAAAATTATAGCGGAGATTACAAGGTGGATGGAGATTATTGGTCGACGCTCCGCGGCCATGAAATCAAAAACCCGCTTCACCAATTGCAACGATGCGTTACCCTCCTGCGCCAGCTGCTCCAAAGCTTTGGCTACACACTTCCGATCGAATCCCGTCTCATGTTTATGAACCCAGAATTCATGTTGTATCAAGCCCCACCGCAACTACCTGCTGTTTTCACATCTCAACTTGACCGATTTTTGTGTACCCTCAACGCCTCAACTGCCCCTTTGTCCAAAAGCCATCATGCACTCGCCGCGAAATTAACATCCGAGCAACTCACAACCAATCCCTTTGCGCTACAGCAATCGTATTCTTATGATCAGCTACGTAAAGGAGTTGTGTGCTTGCGTTGCGCCAAAGGAGTGATGAAAAGAGAGCATAATCACTTTACCTGTGCTTCTTGTGGGATAAACGAGACTGTACACCAGTCAGTCACACGGACAATCAACGAATTCATGCAGTTATTCCCTAACAAGAAACTAACAACACAAATCGTATTTGACTGGTGCGCGCAGCAAATAGGAGAGCGGTCCATACGCAGATTCCTTACTAAAAACTTCATAAAAAAAGGAAGCGGTACCGCAACGTATTACGAAGCTCGAGACACAACTGACAGTGCCAATGAGCGGTAAGTGGAACGAGGAGAACAAGTGTGTTTTGTTTAGTTCCGGGCAGAAGCAACAGGCGGTAGTAAAACCCGAACAGCTATCGACACGTCGCACCTCTGGTGCCGAAGCAACCCCTGTGCATGAAGCCCTAGGTCTAACCGATACCGCATTTTTCTCGGCACGACTCGTGCCGACAGCAAGCCGGTATGTTAAGGTAAGCCAGCCCGTATCACGCAGTTTTGTTCCGGCTAGGAGGGTTGTCCGGACAAGAACGCGTGAGTCGCCGGTTTTTGTTCCGGCTAGGAGGGTTGTCTGGACAAGAACGCGTTTGTCGCTGGTTTTTGTTCCGGCTAGGG